>JAIXVN010000495.1 GCA_027483005.1 Verrucomicrobiaceae bacterium | reverse complement strand
TTCATTCCCCTGCCCCATTCAGGCTCGGCCGGAGGCGCTCTTGCCACCATCCCGACCACCGGCCCCGATGCCATCGATGCGACCCATTGGTTTCATGTCGCCGTCACCTACGACGGCAACGCAGGTGTCACCAACAACCTCAAACTCTACTGGACCCGGGTGGACGGGAAACCCAGGCCGGCCAACCTGATCGGCCGCGGCACGCTTTCCAATGACCTGAATGGCATCCTCGGCGACTTCGCCATTGGCAACGAGGCCCGCAGTTTCGACGAAAATGCCGAGGCCGAGCCCTTTCCCGGCATCATTGACGAAGTCCGCTTCAGCGACATCGCCCGCTCGCCGGATGATTTCTTTTTCGTGCCCGCGATGCCCCGGTCCAATGGTGATCCAGCCTCGCCATCCGCCCCATCCACCTCCCGGGCGTCCCTTTCCCTGACCGGCATCCTGATCGACAACCAGGCGGTGATCGTCCCGAGAACCAAGGAGATCATCGTCCCCCCCGGACTTCATCGGCTCGACTTCGATTTCGGCTACCCGGTGGACCGCCTGACAGGTCCCATCACGCTGCGCTGCCAGCTCGAGGGCGTGGACGAACGCTGGCAGGAAACAGGTCGCGGCATGGCCTTGTCCTATCAGGTCCTCGGAGTGGATGGAGAAGTGCTCTCCCAAGCCCAGTTCGCAGCTCTCGGACGCAGCCTCGACTGGGAAACCAGCCTCGAGGACGCGGCCATGACCCACCGCCGTGAGCCGATCTTCATTCCTGCCGGGGCCACATCCCTGCGGCTTGTCCTCGGGTCCGGCTCACCTGACACCACCGGGTTCTTTGAGATCGACAACCTCTCCATCGTCGATGCCTCAGACCCGGCAAGTCCGCTCGAGCTATGGTCGAACGGAGATTTCTCCAGCGGTGAAAACTTCGGCTCACCGGCCGGGGTTCCCTCGGGCTGGCATCGCGGAGGCACGGATGCCGCCATCGCCCGACTCATCACCAACAAGACGGCTCCATCGATCGGTCTGGTCGATGGAGACCAGAACAAGCACGGCGAATGGATCTCCACCCAGCCCCTTTCACCCGGCCTCTGGGGCAAAACCCTCATCCTCTCTTGGCAGGAGGCCTTCAACGTCATCGGCGGCAGCACCCACCGCGCCACCTATGTGAATGTACCATCCGGAACCTATCTCTTCCGTGCCATCGGAGCATCCGGAGATGGCATCTCATCCCCGGACAGCATCTTGTTCAAGGTGACCATCCGCACCGCCCTTTCCGAGCAACCCTGGTTCATGCCCACCATGGTCGGAGGAACCATCGCCCTGCTCTCCGCCTTGATCGTCACCAGCCTGCGCCAGCGTGAGAAGCACAAGCTCGACCGCCTCCGATATCAGAACGCACTGGAACAGGACCGCAGCCGCATCGCACGGGACATGCATGATGACCTCGGCACTCGCGTCACGGTCCTGAACCTCACCGCTTCACTGGCCAACCAGAGCCTCGATACCGACCCGGCTCGATCGCGGCGACATCTTGAAAAAATCACCACCTCGGCCCGCGAACTGGTCGTGGCCATGGACGATCTCGTTTGGGCGGTGGACCCCGCCAATGACACGCTCGATCACCTCGCCGCCCACCTCACCCGCATGGCCGGGGAAATGTTCCGCGACACCCCGATCCGCTGCCGCATGAGCATCCCGACCCTCCTGCCTCCACTGCCGCTTCATGCCGACCTCCGCCACCACCTCGCGCTCGCCACCAAGGAGGCCCTGCACAATGTCCTCAAGTACGCCGGGCCCTGCGATGTGCGTCTTTCGCTGGGTTGGAACGGCAGGCGCTTGACGATCACCATCGAGGATGAAGGTGTGGGCTTCGATCCCGCACTCACTCCCCGTGGCAACGGCCTGAACAATCTGGGCAGCCGCCTGCTCAAGCTCGGTGGCACCTGTGAAATTCTCGCTCGCCCCGGAGAGGGCGTTTGCGTCAGCCTCCAATGCCCCCTTCCCTCGCTCTGAAATTCTTCCCCGCCACGATGTCCGAACCCGTCCACACCATCGCCCTCGTCGAGGACGACTCCGCCTTGCGTGAAACCTTGACCGAACTCCTCTCCACCAGCCTGCGATGGAAACTGAGCGGATCGTATCAGAATGCGGTCGAGGCCTTGCCAAGACTCCTCGAGGAACCGCCCGAAGTGGTTCTGATGGACATTCAGATGCCCGGCATGTCCGGCATCGAGTGCGTCGCCAAACTCAAGGCCTCCTGCCCCAACCTGCTGGTCCTGATGGTCACCGTTTACGACCACAACGACCGCGTCTTCGAAGCCCTTGCCGCTGGAGCTTCCGGATACCTCCTGAAACGGGATGCCCCGACGCGCCTGCTCGAAGCCCTTGACGACGTGCTCACCGGTGGCTCGCCGATGTCCAGTGCCATCGCCAGGAAAGTGGTCCAGTTCTTCCACAAGGAACCAGTCTCTCCCAACCGCGATCTGCACCTCACTCCGCGCGAAACCCAGATCCTCGAGCTGTTGGTGAAGGGCTCGCTCTACAAGGAAATCGCCTGGGAACTGAACATCGGCATGGAAACCGTGCGCACCCATCTTCACAACATCTACACCAAACTTCATGTCCGGACCAGAACCGAGGCGGTGGTGAAGTATCTAGGACATTGATCCCGCCTGTTCAGCGGACCGGAGAACCTGAGCTTCGGCCCCAAGAACCTGATTGTCTCGACTCATCCCATCCCAGCCATCCGCAGAGCCCTGATGCTGCTGTCCGCCACCGCCATTCGATGCCCTGATCTCATCCTCCCCCTCAGGCCCCGATCGCCAGCCAATTGAACTCGACGGCATAGACCCGCGTGGTGGACCAGGTGCTGATGATG
>JAIXVN010000243.1 GCA_027483005.1 Verrucomicrobiaceae bacterium | reverse complement strand
TGGGAAACGCCGCTTATTGGTATGACCGCGCCCGAAAACCCACTCCGCCCCGTGGCAAGGACCTCGCCGATGAGTGGCTGGAAATCGCGGAGACGCTGCTGTGAATCTGGCACTGCATCCAGAGACTAGCGAGGAGCGGAAGGTGGCGCTCCCGGCCTGATCCCCAGCAGCCGCCAATAGCCTTCCGCGTAATTCGCGAAGAATTCCTCTTCTGCTTCCACTCTTTTGGTGGTCACCAGAAACACCCGGTGACCTTCCGCACGGAACAGAGTGTTCGAGGCGTCAGGATCCGGGTGATGGTTCACGTAGCGCATGGCCATGCCGGGATGATGAAGCGCATCGACGGCCCCATCGAGCTTCTCCCACATCGCGAGATATCTGAAGTCGGGCATCCGCAGCGCTTTGAAAAATGAATCCACCGGGTCTCCGAGGTACTCCCCGATGACGATGCCTGGTTCCACGGGATCGACGGCGAAAAGCCCCTGACCTGCTCCCGGGACGGTGGATTCCCGGACCTCCGCCCTGACAAAGGGCTCGAACTTCTCCGCAGGGAATTCGACGTGCGGCGGAGAGTAGGGAAAAAGGGTCGAGAGCGATTTGTGGGTGACCCTCAGGATCAGGAGCATGAGCTCAAAAAGCCACCATCGCCATCTCAGGACTGCTGGGAGTTTTCTTCTCATGAGGATCCGTAAGTTTTCATTCCACAGACTCTGGTGGCGATCCTGTGTTCTCAAATCGTCGCGATTTCCGCCAGGGGCATTACCCTCACCGTCTCGGAGAGTTCGTAGCGACATACGCCCGGATAGACTACGACCAATTCATCCAATCCCAGATCCTTCACGGCGATTCCCATGGACCGGGTCAACTTGGGAGCATCGGCGCGCCTGAACTCCACTCCGATGCGCTTGCCTCCACGGAACATGAGAAGATCGAGCTCCGAACCGCTGTGGACCGCCCAGAAATACGCTTCGTCCGGGGCTGCCGCCCTGAGCGTTTCTTCCAGCGCAAAGCCCTCCCAGGATGCGCCGAGTTTGGGATGGGTCTGCATGGCGTCCCATGAGCAGATGCCCTGGAGGCGGTGAAAGAGCCCGCTGTCACGAAGATAGATCTTTGGCGACTTCACCTGCCGTTTCCCGATGTTCTCGTGCCACGGTTGAAGCTGGCGGATCATGAAGGTCTGCGTGAGGGCATCGAGGTAGCTCCGGGCGGTATTGGGACTCACGCCGAGTGAGCCCGCCACTTCCGAGGAATTCCAGATCTGCCCGTGAAGGTGGGAAACCATGGTCCAGAAGCGATGCATCAGCTGCGGAGAAAGCCCGAAGCCCAAGAGCGCGAGGTCCCTCTCCAGAAACGTGCGGATGAACTCGCGACGCCAGCGATCGCTGGCCTCATCGGTTTCCGCGAGGAAGGATCGGGGAAACCCTCCTCGCAGCCAGAGTGTCCGCTCAGCCGGGACCCCGACTTCCGAGAGGGAGAATCCGCTCATTTCCACGACCTCGATTCGTCCTGCGAGCGACTCGGAAGCTTGCCGGCTGAGTTCCGGTGTGGCGCTGCCGAGGATGAGAAATTTGGCAGGCGCATCGGATCGGTCCGCCAGAACGCGGAGAACCGGAAAGATCTCAGGCTTCCTCTGAGCCTCGTCGATGACCACCAGCCCCCGCAGTGCCGAGAGCGCGGTCATCGGGTTTTCCAGGACGCCGAGGGCGGCGGGATCCTCCAGATCGAAATAGTTCGCAGAGGTTTCCGGCACGAACTCGCGGGCCATGGTGGTTTTCCCGCACTGCCGCGGCCCCAGCACCGCCACCACAGGGTTGCGGGACAGAGCGGTCTGGATCTCGTCGTGAAAATGCTGACGAAGGACGGGGTGCACACTTGACATCTAGCGACTAGACTCACTTTTTTCAATCCTAATTGGACTTTAAACATGAAAATCGTCATTATTGGTGAGACTTTTTATGTTTTGAACCCACTTGGACGCCTCGCTTTTCAAACAAAAGCCGCCACCAGGCGAACCCAGCGGCGGCTTTGAGTGAGACGGACTGATTTCCAGCGATCAATGCTCGCGGCAGAACTGCTCGAAGCGGGTCAGGCCCTCGTTGAGGACGTCCAGCGTGGTGCAGTAGCTGAGGCGGATGCCTTCGTCGTAACCGAAGGCAACACCCGGAACGGCGGCGACCTTGTAGCGGGAAAGCAGCTTGTCGCAGAGGTTCATCGACTTGAGGCCGAGCTGGCCGGTGTAAACGAAGAAGTAGAAGGCACCCTGCGGCTCGACCACGCGGATGTTGTTGATGCCGCGCAGACGGTTGAGCATGAACTGACGGCTGACGTCGTATTCGCCGCGCAGGTCTTCGATGAAGGACTGGTCACCGGTCAGGGCGGCCACGGCTCCGTATTGGGCGAAGCTGGTGGCGTTCGAAACGGTGTGGTTGTGGATCTTTTCGATCGCTTCGGCGAGGGCCTTGGGAGCGGCGGTGTAGCCGAGGCGCCAGCCGGTCATCGCGTAGGCCTTCGAGAAGCCATTGACGGTGATGGTGAGGTTGTAGAGTTCCTCGCTGAGGGAGGCGATCGAGATGTGCTTGGCCTCGCCGTAAACGAGCTTTTCGTAGATCTCGTCGGAAAGGATGACGATGTCCTCGGTCAGGGCGATCTCCCCGATGGCGAGCAGCTCGTCCTTCGTGTAAACGGCGCCGGTCGGATTGGCCGGGCTGTTGAGGATGACCATCTTGGTGGCGGGGGTCATGGCTTCCTCGAACTGCTCGGGAGTCATCTTCCAGCCGGTGGATTCCTTGGTTTCCACGAGGACTGGGATGCCACCGGCGAGGCGGACCATTTCCGGATAGGAGACCCAGTAGGGAGTCGGGATGATGACCTCATCGCCTTCCTCGACGACGGCGAGGATCGCGTTGTAGCAGGCCATCTTGGCTCCGGCGGTCACGCAGATCTGGTTGGCGGCGTAGGTCAGGCCATTGTCCTTGGCGAGCTTGGCGGAAAGGGCTTCGCGCAGGGCGGGAATGCCGGCGGCGGGGGTGTATTTCGTGTGGCCGTCGTGAAGGGCCTGAATGGCCGCCTCCTTGATGAAGTCGGGCGTGTCCGCCTGGGGTTCGCCACCTGCAAGTCCGTAAACCTCTTCGCCGCGGGCCTGCATGGCTTTGGCTTGGTTGGTGACGGCGAGGGTGAGCGAAGGAGAAACGAGGGCGATGCGGGATGAGATGCTGTCCATGGAAACGCGCGGTGTGGTTGTGCCGCCGGCCCGGGCGGTGCAACAGGATTGCTCGCGCGCCCTCCCGGGTGAAGCGGGCCGCTGTTTTGGAGGTTGCCCCCTATCAGTGGCAAGTGAAATGGGTGGGAACCGGGAAATGGAATGACAAACTCACTCCCCGGAACGCTCCACCAGATCCGCCATCAGGCCTCCGCGGGCGGTGACCCATTTGCCCTTCTTGATGACTTTCGTGAAGCCGATGCCTTCCGACGCGGCGGCGGTGAAGACTTCCCACGCCTGGGACGCGAGGATGCCAGAGACGATCAAATCGCCCCCGGGAGCAATGGATTTCGCGATCACCGGCCAGGCCTGGATCAGCACGGTGGAGAACAGGTTCGCCAGCACGACGTCATAGCCCTTCTTGCGGGGCTTCCATTTCAGTACGTCCTGCTCCTTGAGCTCCACGCCCTCGACGCCATTGCGCTCCAGGTTTTCCCCGGCAACCTTCACCGCAAAGGGATCGAAATCGCAGGCAAAGGCCTCGCCGGAACCCAGTTTCCGCGCCGCAATGGCGAGCAGACCGGTGCCGGTGCCGAGATCCGCGACCGTCCAGGCCGTTCCCTTCCGTTCGCGTGAAATGTCCACCAGCAGGCGCAGACAGGTCGAAGTGGTGGCATGGTCGCCGGTGCCGAAGGCCATTTCCGGGGGAATCGAGATCACCTCGCGCCTCGGGTTCTCCTTGCGGATCGCGGCGAGTTCCTTGGCCCGGCTTTCGCCAGTGACGACGAACACATCACGCACCTTGATCGAGCGCGGCAGCTCCACCTCGGCACGATGCCAGTCCTTCTTCAGTTCCCGAACCGAACCACCAAACTGCGCGACAATGGCGGCAGCCTCCTTTTTCGTGCCGCAGAAGACCTGCACGCGAACGGACTTGCCGCCCTTGATGATTTCAATCGCGAGGTTCGGATTGCCGGAGAAGCGTTCTTCCCAAGCATCCATCCATTTCGCAGCGGAGAGTTTCGACCAGACGAACATGGCGGAGTTTTGAAGTGCCAAGGGCCAAGTTCCAAGT
>JAIXVN010000540.1 GCA_027483005.1 Verrucomicrobiaceae bacterium | reverse complement strand
AGATTCTCATCAGCGAAATCCCCGGCGGACTGTTCTGTGCCTCATTGCTGATCGAGGAGGTGGGAAAGAGCGGTGAAAAAAAACCGGACGGACTTCCGGTTCTGCCATTGTTTCGGCTCGACGGCAGCCAGCCGGAGCCTTCAAAGTCCGACAACGCTCCACCCTACGACGCCGAAGGACCGATTTGGAAATTCGTAAGCGGAGGGAGAGACCTCGATTTCTAAACCCAAATCTCCGCGCAAAAGCGTCCTCGACCTCTACCCATCTTGGAGTAAATTTCCTTGGCGTCTCTTCAGCTTGACAAGCTGCGCTGTCATGAAACAACCAACCCGTCTTTCTGTATGGCCTCTCTAAAATCCAAGCAATACGGGCGCATCCTGTGCGCCTCCCTCGTCGTGGCATCGGCTGGCATCGCTGGAGCGCAGGCCCCACCCCCCATCAAGCCCACCAAGCCGCCGGGTGCTCCTGCGGCACCGGCCGCCCCTGCCGTTTCAGTCGTGTCCCCGGCCACGCTGAACCGCCTGTTCAAGGAGGCTGAGGATGCTTTCGCAGCCAAGGAATACACCAAGGTCGTCGAGAAGCTGAACGAACTCATCAAGGCCCTTGGCAACCGCCAGGGAGCTCCGTTCGAGATGCTCTACTTCAACATCGGTCTCGCCCACTTGCTCGGCGGAAACAACGCCCAGGCTGAAGAGGCCTTCACCGACTGCCTGAAGAAATTTCCCAAAGGCGAGTATGCCAGCCGCTGCTACCTCGGCGTGGGACGCGCCTGCATGCAGCAGGATGGCGATGACAAGAAGCAGCGGGCCGTCGAAGCGCTCACCAAGGCTTCGTTTGATCCGAAGTACCGCTCGGAGGCCGGACTCTACCTCGGCCAGGTTTACATCGACACCGACAAGCCCGAAGAGGCCCTTAGGGTGTTTCGCAGTCTGATGGGCTCGGACGTGAAGTCGCCCACCCAGACCGGAGCCGCCGTGCAGGTCATCGGACTTCTGGCTGACACTGGAAAACTCGAAGACCTTGTCGCCTATCTGGATCGCCTTCTCAATCAGGAAGGGGTCCGTGACTCGATGGCCTGGTATGCCAACCAGGTGATTGTCCGCGCCGACGAACTGGTCGGAGCCCAGCAGTATGATGCCGCCCTGGCCATCTATCGCTCGATTCCTCCCCGTCAGGAAATTCTTTCGATCCAGCAGGCTTCCCTGGAGGCCATGCGCAAGGATTCCGCCGCCCTCAAGGCCCGGGTGGCTGCCGAGGCCAGCCGGGGCATCGAACAACGCTCCAACGTTGGAGAGCTTCTCGCAATGATCGATGCCGCCATCGGTCAGGCTGAAACCGCCCTCGCCGCGATCGAAGGCAAGGCGGATCTCGATGCCGCCATTCTGATGCGCCGTGGTCGTTGTCTCTACTACCTCGATCGTCATGAAGAGGCCCTCGCCGTGTTCCGCACGATGCGGCTCAAGTATGAGAACGCCCCCGACGCCAAGGCTGCGGCCTTTGCGGAAGTGGTGCTGTTCAACACGCTCAAGAACACCGAGCAGCTCCTCACCCTGGGGACCCGCTACCTCCGGAAATACCCCGATGCGGAGAATGCCGAGCAGGTCGCCCTCCTCGTTGGCGAAATCCTCGTCCAGAAAGGCGATTGGGCCAAGGTCGCCGATTGGTATGCCGATCTGATCAAGCGCTTCCCCAAATCCACCACGCTCGATCGCTACAATTTCTACCTCGGCGTGGCCAAGTTCCAGACCGGCGACCACGCCGGCTCGGCGGCCCTCCTGAATGGGTTCATCAAGAGCTTCCCGAACAGCGAGATGGTCGAGACCGCCACCTACTACGTGGCGATGGCCTATTTCCTCACCAACAACTACAAGGAGGCGCTCACGGGCTGCAAGGCCTACCTCAGCCGCTTCCCGAACGGTCGCTACGCCGGGGACATGGTCTACCGACTCGCCTTCATCGACTCCAATGACAAAACCGTGAAGCCGGAAAAGATCGTGCGCGATCTCGATGCCTACCTTCAGGTCCATCCCGATGACCTCGCCGCCGGGTCGATGCTGACCCTCCTCGCGGACACTGCCAAAAAGATGAAGGCCGATCCCGCCAAGGGCGTGGACCCGGATGCCATCGCGTTTGATGCCTTCAAGAAGGCCATCTACACGGAAAGCCCGGAGGATGTGATCCAATACGCCCTCGACTCCGCCACCACCATCCTTCAGGGCCGCAAGGACTGGGCGGGGATCGCCGAACTCCACAGCGACTTCGTCAAGAAGTTCCCCAAGAGCAACCTCGTGATGACCAGCATCGGCTGGATCAGCAAGTCGATGGCCCGCATGGGCAAGGTCAATGAGGCCACGCAGCTCATCGCGGACACCCTCAAGGCCGAGATCGGCAACCCGGCCTCCGAGTTGGTCGAGCAGCTGATCGACGAACTGGTGAAAAGCTTCGTTCCCCGCAACATCAAGCCGGCGAACATCGACGTGGACGCCATCGACAAGCAGCTGGTTGAAGTCCTCACCAAGGTCGTCGAGGGCAAGAACAACGCCACCACCAACGCACGGGTCTATTATGCCCGTGCCCGACTGGCCCAGGCGCTGAAGCGGAATGACAAATCCGAGCTCTACCTGAAGGGCATCGCCACCAATGCCACCGATCCCGCCGCCCTCAGCCCGATGCTGCTGACCGTGGTCGGCGACATCCTGCTCAAGAACGGCAAGCTCGATGAGGCCCAGGCCATGTTCCAGCGACTGAAGGATCGCTACTCGGACTCCTCCTTCTCCGACTCCGGTCCGGTCGGGCTCGGTCAGGTTGCCCTTGCCCGCAAGAAGCCGGACGAGGCGCTGAAGATCTTCAACAACGCCATCGAAACCATTCCCGGCATGTCCCGCTTCAAGGAAGCAAACCTCGGCAAGCTCGAGGCGATGGTCGAACTCGGGGAATTTGAGAATGCCGAGAAGCTCGCCGACAACATGATTGGAGACAAGTCCTTCAGGGGCGAGGGGGCCGGCAAGGCCTACCTTCTCAAGGCTCTCAGCCTCCGTCGTCAGGCCGCCAAGGCGCAGGGAATCGACGCCAGCCGTGAACTCCTCAAGCAGGCCCGTGCCGTCTATCAGCGCGTCCAGGGTGCCTACAAGGCTTCGCCCGAGGTCTATGCCGAGGCCCTGTGGCAGGAGCACAAGACGGCCCTTGATCTTCGCGACGACGAGAATGCGAAGAAGATCCTCGAATTCCTCCTGAACGAACCCAAACTCAAAAACACCGCTCGGCGCAAGGATGCCGAGAAGGAACTCAACAAGTGACCTCCGGCCCCATGAAGCCCATTTCTTTCCCCATGCGCTCGATTCTTCTCATCGGTCTGGTCTCGACCCTTTGCCAGTCCGCAATGGCGGATGGCCCGCAGGTTGTGTTCCGGAACGGCCAGATGGTGCCACTCGCCGCCATCACCATCCAGGGAGAAAACCTCGTGATTTCCGGAGAGGCCGAGGGCTTCACGGCCGGTCAGGCGTTTCCAATGGCATCCGCCGACCACATCTACGGCGAACGCCCGGCAGCCGTCAGCCAGGGAATCGCCCTGATGCTGGGTGGAAAACCGGACGAGGCCATCAAGCTCATCGAACCGGTCCTCGCCCTCCACCGTCCTTCCTCCAAGATTCCCGGAAACTTCTGGGTCGAGGCTGCCAGGGCAGCCCTGATCGCCTACGCCCTCGATGGCAAGGCCTCGAAGGCAGAGGCCATCGGACGCGACATCACTGAGGCGACTCCAGCCCAGGGAGTGGATCCCTTTGTCATTCTGGGCAAGACCCTCGGACTCCCTCCCTCCACCAAGCCGGATGAGCGGATCGCCGCCCTCAAGGATCTCACGACCGACGAACAGCCCGCTGCAGTTGCTGCTTACGCGACCTTCTTCATGGCCAAGGCCTACAAGGACTTAAACCGCAACGCTGAAGCACTCGAAACCTTCCTCACCGTCACTGGAGTCTATCCGACTGGCGGTATCATTCTCAATGCTGCCGCCGAATTGAATGCGGCCGACATCCTCAGTGGCTTGACCCGGCGCGAAGAAGCGCTTGCACTCGTGAACTCCGCCAGCCGCAATGCTCCCGGAACGGTTTTGGCCGATGAGGCAAAACGCCGTCTCGACAGCCTCAAGTAATTCCTTCACATCCTTCTCCAACTTCTCAATAACCTACGACATGAAAAAAACGATCCAAGCGGCCATCTACGCCGCACTCATGCTGCCGATGACCGCCTTCGCCGAAGGAGCTCCCAATGGTGGCACCGTGACGAAGAAGAACCTCATCGACGTTTACTTCGAAGGCGGATGGGTGATGCACATCCTCCTTCTTTGTTCGATCGCCATGGTCTGGTTGATCATCGACATCTCCCTTCGCACCGGTGCGAAGCGCATGACGCCCGAGCAGGACGTCCTCGTCGCCCAGACCTCGTTCCGCTCCGGTGACTATGTCAGCGCGTATCAGGCGATGAAGGCCGGAATCAGCCCCTTCTGCGAAGTGGTCCGCGCCGCACTCGGTTCCATCGGCTACGGCAAGGACGCCACCGAGGAGGCACTCTACTCGACCGTCGACAAGATCAACAGCACGCTGCAGACCCGCATCAACTACCTTTCGGTGATCGGGGTTTGCGCCCCGATGGTCGGACTCCTCGGAACGGTCGGCGGCATGAAGGGAGCCTTCGCCTCCCTCGGAACCTCCGGCCTTTCCGGCGGTGTCGGTGAGCTCGCCGGTCACATCGGTGAGGTGCTTGTCGCCACGGCCACCGGTCTTCTGGTGGCCATTCCCGCCTTCGGAGCCTTCTACTTCCTGCGCAACAAGCTCCAGGGAGCGATCCATCACCTCCAGGAGGAGTCGGAGCGCCTGTTCCGCAACGCTCCCTACGAGTATCTTCAGAACGCGGACGTCGGTCAGGAAGAAACCTACGCCGCCCTTCCAAACTGGATCGAAGCCCCACAGGGCTGAGATAGTGGCTTGAGATCCGCATTCAAACCCAATCAACGACCACCATGGCCGGAGGAGGAGGAGGAGGAGACGGGGAACCGGAATTCCAGATCGCGCCGATGATCGACGTGCTTCTGGTACTGCTGGTGTTCTTCGTGATGATCACATCCGCCGAGGTGTTGAAAGTGGACAAGAAGCTCACGCTGCCGGTCTCACCCAACGCCAAGGAGCGCGACAAGGACATGGCCAAGCACGAGTTCGCCGTGAACCTGCGCTTCGATGAGGCAACCAACAAGGGCTTGCTGGTCATCGACGACGAGATCAAACAGAACTGGAATGATGTGCTGCCCTTTCTTCAGGACAAGAAGAAGGCTGACAACAAGCTCAGGGTGGTGGT
>JAIXVN010000402.1 GCA_027483005.1 Verrucomicrobiaceae bacterium | reverse complement strand
TCGGACAATCTCAAGAATCAGAGTCCCAGTGGAACCGCTACCTCATCGATCACCCTCAGAGCCTGGTACTTTCGCCATCGTACTGCTGTTATCCCGACGGGCGTTCTGCGGAGTTTGAGCCGAGGATCTCCGTGGTGCTGAAGGATGCGGCGCTGATGCGGAAGTGATCTTCCGCTTGTCGTCCTGCCCCTAACCCGCGCTTTCCGGAAGCTTGTCCATCGTGCCGTCACGGCGTGCCTTTCGACCGTAAACGAGTTCGAAGATCGGCGTGGCCATGAGGGTGGTCACGATGGCCATGAGCACGAGCATCGAGAACAGGTCCGTGCCGATGATGCCTTTCTGGAGGCCGATGTTGATGATGATCAGTTCCATCAGCCCTCGGGCATTCATGAGGGTGCCGACGGCCATGGCGGTCGCATTGTCCTCACCGTTGAGGCGCGCGGCGGCCCAGCAGGCGATGCCTTTTCCAAGAATCGAGGCCAGCAGGATGGCGATGGCGGGAAGCAGGACGGCGGGTTGAACCAGGACGTTGAGCTGGGTTTTCAGGCCGGAGAAGGTGAAGAACATCGGGAGAAGGAAGACGATGGCGAAGGGTTCGATCTTCTTCCGGATCTCGGTGGCGAAGAGGCCGCGCGGCATGGCGATGCCGAGGATGAAGCCGCCGAAGACGGCGTGGATGCCAATGAAGTCAGTGTACCAGGCAGCGAGGCAGAAGAGGGCCAGGACGATGGCCATCATCGCGGGGGAAACCGTGCCCTGCTTTTCCGCACGGGTGCCGAAGCCGGAGAGGAGCTTACGACCGACGGTAAGCGCGAGGGTGGCGTAGAGGACCGCACCGCCGATGGCGAGGGTGGCGGGGCCGATGGTCAGGCCGAAGAGGTGAAGGGGCTGGCTGGCTCCGAAGGTGGCGAGCACGACGGCAAGAACGCACCAGGCGGCGGCGTCGTCGATGGCCCCGGCAGCGAGGGCGAGGGTGCCGAGTGGGGTGCCGGAGAGGCCGCGTTCGGAAATGATCCGCGCCAGCATCGGGAAGGCGGTGATCGCGATGGCGGCTCCGAGGAAAAGGGTGGCCTGATAGGGCTGGACGGTCGGGGCGAAGAGTCCGGGGATCGTCACGAGCCAAGGCGTCAGAAGGTACGCCAAGCCAAAGGGCACCAGCATGCCGGCGATGGAAACCGAGGCGGCGGAGCGGGCGCGGCTCTTGAAGTGATCGACGTTGAACTCAAGACCCACGAGGAACATGTAAAGGCCGACTCCGAGCTGCGCGCCGACTTCGAGAATGGTGCGGGATTCCTTGGTGAAGAGGACCGTGGCGGAGTCCGGCCAGACGAGGCCGAGAAGGGACGGCCCGAGGAGGACACCGGCGATCATTTCCCCGACGACCTGCGGCTGGCCGATCCTTTTCGCCAGGATGCCGACAAGGCGACACGCCAGGAGGATGACGGCCATCTGAAGAAAGAAGAGGGTCGGGGGAGTTTGCATCATTTGTAGGAAATGGAAATACAGGTATAAGCCTTGCCTATTCAAGGGGATTTAGGGTCGCATTCCGGCCGAAAGCCAACAGCATCAGAACATCATGAGCGAGCCCGTGGAAATCCGTCACCTGCGCTACTTCCTGGCGGTGGTGGAGGCCGGGAGCTTCAGCCGGGCGGCGGATCGGCTGGGGATTTCGCAGCCCAGCGTGTCGCAGCAGATGCGCGATCTGGAGGCGGAGCTGCGGGTCACGCTTTTCCAGCGTCGCGGCAAGCGGATCCTGCCGACGGCCGCCGGGCTGGTGTTTCAGGAGCACGCGGTGACGATTCTAAAGCAGGTTGAGAGCCTGCTTCAGGATCTGACGCTGGAGCCGGATCAGGTGCGCGGCACGCTGCACATCGGGGTGGTGCCGATCCTGAACGTGGCGCTGATGCCGCATTTGCTGGGGCGTTTCGCGGCGGAGCATCCGGGAGTCAGCCTGGTGGTGGAGGAAATCTCCTCGACGGGAATCGAGACGGCTCTGGAAGAAGGACGGATGGATGTGGGGCTCGGATTTCTCACCCGACACTCGCCGAATCTTCACTACGGGCGGCTTTGCGAGGATGCCTTCACCTTGGTGGTCGCCGACGATCATCCGTGGGCGGACCGGAAGCTGGTCGAGGTGGCGGAGCTGCATGGGCAACGCCTGCTGCAGTTACCAGCCAGCTTCGTGATGAGGCGGATGGCGGATGAGATCTGCCGGAAGCACCAGGCGCGGCCTCGGATCGTGGCGGAGATCAATGCGATCGAGACCCTGTTGCGTTCCCTCCAGTCGATGGAAGCGGGAGCGCTGATGCCGAACATCGCCCTGCGCGGTCGCGAGGGGCTGAACCTGAGGGCGATCCCGCTTCAGGGAAACGATCTGACACTGGAAATCGGCCTGCTGCGGCTGATCGATTCCGAAGTGAACAGCGCGATGGGAGCTTTCACGCGACTGGCACAGGTGGAGGTGCCGAAAATCTCCGGAGCGCCCATTTCCTGAGATCTCCGGAGCCTCTCCGTTTCGAATTTCAGATTTCGAATTTCCCCCCTCAGCGATCCATCAGCGCGAACTTCAGCTCGCCTTCGGACACGACCTCGCCGTTGACGAGGCAGCGGCAGCGGGTCTGGCCGATCGAGCCGCGGATCTTGATGACCTCGGATTCGATGAAAAGGGTGTCGCCTGGCAGGACGGGCCGACGCCATTTCACGTTGTCCGCGCTCATGAAGTAGCCGATTTTTCCTGCATTCTCAGGCTTGCGGAGCATGAGGACGGAGGAAACCTGGGCCATGGCCTCAAGCTGCAGCACGCCCGGCATGATCGGGTGGCCGGGGAAGTGGCCGGGGAAGAAGGGCTCGTTGACCGTGACGTTCTTGATGCCGGTGCACTTCGTTTCGCCGTCGAAATCGACCACACGATCGACCAGCAGGAAGGGGTAGCGGTGCGGCAGGATCTTGAGGACGTCGTTGATGTCGAGGACGGTCTCGCCCTTCGGAATCGAGACCGGCGGGACCATCGAGCGCATGCGCGAGTACTCGACCTTGAGGGTCGAGGCCATCTTGGTGTTCGGGCCGTGGCCGGGCTTCACCGCGATGACGTGGCCGAGGATGCGCTTGCCGGAAAGGATCAGGTCGCCGATCAGGTCGAGGGCCTTGTGGCGGGCGAATTCATTGGAGAAGCGAAGGGCTTCCTTCGACATCACCTCGTTGCCACGGATGACGACGGCGCTTTCGAGCGAGCCGCCCTTGATCAGGCCCTTTTCGAGAAGCGGCTTGACGTCCTCGTAGTAAACGAAGGTCCGGGCGGGGGCGATTTCCTTCTCGTAGAGCTCCGGGGTGACCTCGCTGGAGAAATACTGCGTGAAGCGGCCTTCGGGCCCGACGTTGGTGACGGAAACGCGGAAGGTCTTGCTGGGGACGATCGTGATCAGGGTGCCGTCGCCCATTTCCTGATGGATCGGCTCGCGGATTTCCCAGGTTTTGCGGGTGGCGTTCTGGGCGACGATGCCGGCCTTCTTGATCAGCTCGACGAAAGGCCGCGAGGAGCCATCGCCGATCGGCGGCTCGTTGGCGTCCATTTCGATCAGGGCATTGTCAACTCCCATGCCGGTCAGCGCGGAAAGGACGTGCTCGACGGTGTGGACCTTGACGGAGCCCTCGGCGAGGGTCGTGGCGCGCTCGACGGTCTGCACCTTCTCGACATCGGCGGAAATGAACGGCTGGTCCGGCAGGTCGGTGCGGCGGAACTTGAAGCCGTGGCCCTCGGGGGCGGGCTTGAGGGTCAGGGAGACCTTTTCACCGGTGTGGAGGGAGGTGCCTTCGAGTGTGGCGGAACCGGCGAGGGTGTGCTGAACGTCTGCGGCCATGAGGCGGGGAGTGGAATGGCTGGACCGGCAAGTGGAAAGTGAAAAGTGGCACTCGCTTGCCTCGCGGCTTGGTCATCGGCGTGGGGTGGGGCATGGTGAGGTCGTGAGCCTGCGAGCGGTGGCGGATTTCAAGGTGCTGGATGAGAGCGACGACTGGATCGTCGTGGACAAGCCCGCGCCGTTGATCGTTCACCCGGCGAACGGCAAGGTGGAGGCCAACCTCCTCAGCGGGGTGGAGGTCCTGCTTTCCTATGAAATGGAGACGGGTGCGGCCCTTTCGATCATCACCCGGCTGGATCGCGAGACGAGCGGCATCGTGCTCATTGCCAAGCACCGCGAGGCGGCCCGGGATCTCGGCCGGATCTTCGAGCACCGGCGGGCGGAGAAGGAATACCTGGCCATCGTGCATGGCTGGCCGTCCTGGGAGGAATGGACTTGCTGCGCGCCCATCCTCAGGAAGGGGGAAGTTGAGGAATCTGAAATCTGGCTTCGGCAGATGGTTCACGAAAGCGGGAAGGCCTGTGAGACAGAGTTCCGGATCGAGCAGAGATTTTTGAGAAATGAGCGGCGTTTTTCCCTGATCAGGTGTCATCCGAAATCCGGGCGGATGCATCAGATCCGAGTCCATCTGGCCCATGCCGGGCATCCCATTGTCGGTGACAAACTCTACTCAGGCGATGGGCGGGAATACCTGGAATGGATCGAGACCGGATGGACGGCGGCCCTCGCCGAACGACTGCTGCTGGACCGTCATGCCCTTCACGCGACGCGGCTCGCGATTCCCTGGCACATGGAGGAACGCCAGTGGGATTCGCCGCTGGCAGCGGATCTCCAGTGCTTCCTCGACGAGGGAATTGCCACCGGATCGACAAGGGACTAGCAAGAGCCATGGCTTCCTTGTCCGACATCGTCACATTCCTCGACCGCGAACTGAACACGGCGGGCATCCCGGATTACAGCGGCGCGATGAACGGACTGCAGTTGGAGAACAGCAGCGGTCGGGTCGATCGAATCGTCGC
>JAIXVN010000132.1 GCA_027483005.1 Verrucomicrobiaceae bacterium | reverse complement strand
GTGGCGGTGATCTGCGAGGCGGAGTAGATGTCATGGCTCACCTTTCCACGGATGACGGTCTGGGGCGTGCCGACCACCGCGCCATTGGTGGGGACGACGTTGCTGAACGAGGCCGTGGGGGCGGCGTTCGTGATGGTGGTCGCCAGCGGGCTGGCGGCGACAAGGGCTGTTTTCAGGATTGGGTTCATGTTGTGGAGCCTTGTGGGGCTATGGTTCGAATCCAATCGCAGGCTTGTTAAAGGAATGTGTCAGGAGCAGGGGAGAATTGTGAAGGGAGGGTAAAAGTTCGGCCATCCGCCGGTTTGATCGGAGGCACGAACCTGGCTGATCACAGAGCACCGGGGAGGCAGGGATCGCCGGGGGGTGTAGGGAAACGGTCGTGATGGCGAAGATCTCCGGCTCCAATCCAACTCCGCGACTTCCCCAAATCTCCGTGTTGCACAGTCATCATGGGATCGCTTCATCAGCCAGGCTGACAAAGATCCATTCATCCGGACGCCCGACAACATCCGCGTGGCCTTGAGCAAGCGGTGCATGGCCAAACGGCGGGGCAGGCCCGAGTTTCCACGGCATGACGAATTGCGATCACTGCGGCACGGCGTTTTCCCCACGGACGGTGGCGGAGCGCTTCTGCTGCCGTGGCTGCGAGTATGTGCATGAGCTGATCGGGGAAAATGGCTTCGACCAGTTCTACGACCTCAAACGCGGCCTGGCGGTGACGCCGGTGCGGAGCCGACCCTTTGAGGAACACGATTTTTCCTGGCTGTCTGCCCAGGTTGCGGAGGCGGAGTCCGTGGCCAACAAGAACGGCGGCTCGGCGCATCTCGATCTCTCGCTGGAGGGCATTTCCTGTGTCGGCTGCGTGTGGTTGATCGAAAAGCTCTTCGTCCGCGAGTCCGGCGCGATCCGGGCGGCGGCGCATCCATCGAGCGGTCGGCTGCACCTCGAATGGCAGCCGGGCCAGTGCGATCTGGAGGCCTTCATGCGCGAGTTATGCAAGTTCGGCTACGTGGCCGGACCGGCGGGCGCGAACCACGGCGACGGCGAGCGGCGGCGTCTAACAGCCCGAGTGGGGCTCTGCGGAGCCTTCGCGATGAACACGATGGGTTTCACGCTGCCGTGGTATCTCGGCATGCCTGCGGACTTCGAGTTTGCCGGGCTGTTCCGGATCGTCGCCTTCCTGTCCGCAACGCTTTCGATGCTCGTCGGGGCCGAGTATTTCATCAGCCGGGCCTGGCGGGCGCTGCGGGTGAAAAGCCTGCACATCGACCTGCCGATCGCGCTGGGATTGATCGCCGCCTACCTCGGGTCGATCCTCGGCTGGATCCTCGGCGCGGAGAAATTGTTATACTTCGACTTCGTCTCGACCTTCGTTTTCCTCATGCTGGCGGGTCGACTGCTGCAAACCTCGGCCGTCGAGCGCAACCGTCAGCGCCTGATGCGCCAGCAGCCGGTGCCGCCAACGCTCGAAGCCGCGGACGGCGGCGCGGCGATCCCGCTGGAGGACTTGAAAGCGGACGCGCGCTTTCTGCTTCAGGCGGGTCGGGCGGTGCCGGTGGCCTCGACACTTGCGGCCGGAGAGGCGGACTTTTCGCTGGAATGGATCCGTGGGGAGTCCGAGGCAGTGCGCTTTCATACGGGTTCGCGATTGCCCGCCGGGGCGATCCTGCTGAGCCGGAATCCGGTCGAACTGGTGGCGGGCGAGGCTTGGAAGGACTCGTTGCTAGCCCGTCTGACAGCTCCGGTGAATGGCGATCGCGGGAATCCCGGACTCGAGAAACTGCTGCGCGGCTATCTGCTCGTGGTGCTGGTGGTGGGCCTGATCGCGATGGGTTACTGGCTGATGCTGGGGAATGTCGTGACCGGCCTGCAGGCGATGATTTCCGTGTTTGTGGTGTCGTGCCCCTGTGCCTTGGGCGTGGCGATCCCGCTGGCGGATGACCTGGCGGCCTCACGGGTCGAGCGCGCGGGCGCATTCGTTCGGACCGCGACGATCTGGCCGCGGCTGCGGAAGGTGAAACAGGTGATCTTCGACAAGACCGGCACCCTGACCTTGGAGCGTCCCTTGCTCGACCATCCGGAGCGGGTGGCGGAGCTGGACGATGAGGCGGCGCTGGCCCTGGCGGTGCTGACCCAGGGCTCGCTTCACCCGCTGGCCCGTGTGCTTCTGGAGACTCTTGGGGGGCGCGGGCAGAGGCTCTTGCGGGATCCATCGCAGACAGCGGTCGAGGAGTTTCCCGGCCTCGGGGTGAAATGGCGCGACGGCGAAACCGACTGGTCGCTGGGCCGGATCGGCTGGCAGGGAGAGGCCGGCAGCGGGGAGGAAACCGGCAGCGATCTGTGCCGCGATGGCCGATTGATCGCGCGGTTTTCCTTTCGCGAATCGCTTCGTCCCGGGGCGCTGGAAAGTGTCCGCCTGCTGAAGGATCGGGGGCTTTCGCTGCACATCCTCTCCGGTGACCATCCGGCCAAGGTCGCGGCCTTGGCCGAGGGACTGGGAATTCCAGCGGATCAGGCCAAGGGCGGGCTTTCTCCGGAGGACAAGGCCCGGTCGGTCAAGGAACTGGATCGGGGCGACACCCTTTACCTCGGCGATGGCGCGAATGACTCGCTGGCCTTCGATGCCGCGTTGGTGACCGGCACGCCGGTGGTGGACCGCAGCCTGCTGGAATCGAAGTCCGATTTCTACACGCTCGGCTCCGGGCTGGGCTTTCTCGGAAGCCTGCTCGACAGCGCCGCGGCGAGGGCGCGCGGGGTGCGGATGGGCTTCGCCTTCGCCCTGATTTACAACACGTTCACGGTGCTGGCTTCCATGTCCGGCGCGATGAGCCCCTTGCTGGCGGCGATCCTGATGCCGCTCAGCTCCTTGGTTTCGATCGCCATCGTGGCGTCTCATTTGAGGGTCCGGTGACATAAGGTTGATATTGCAGCGGCATTTTCTATCTTTGCGTGAAAGAGATTCCTCCGCACCATGCCCGTCGCCACCCAAGCCCACCGGGAATTCGAGTCCGGCCTCTACGAGCGCCTCCAGCTTTCCGAGCGGTTTCTGACTTACCAGAACGCTTTCCGGACCGCGACCGGACTTCCCTTGCGCCTGGTTTCAGCCGACCCGGAGCACTGGTGTCTCGACGAGCAAAGCGTGAACCGCAGCCCCTTCTGCGAGATCCTCAATCTCTGCAAGCGCGCCTGCGATGCCTGTGTCGAGACGAACCGCAAGCTGATCAAGGAGGCCGAGTGCCAGGGGCCCAGCACCTGCCACTGCTTCGCGGGCCTTTCCGCCACGGC
>JAIXVN010000061.1 GCA_027483005.1 Verrucomicrobiaceae bacterium | reverse complement strand
CCTATCACGCCAATGACCCAGGAGCCCAGGTTCCCAATGGCCGCGCCCCGCAGGCCCATGTAGGACATTGCCACCCAGAGGAACAAGGGGGTAAGGATCATCTGAATGTAAGCAATGCGCACAAACGGCTCGATCTTGAAGGCCCTTGGCCAATAAGTCAGTCCCAGGGCAATCGTTTGGATCGTCATGGCCACATAAAGCAACCCGGTGGACGCCGGGTCCATGAGCCGGTCGTGGAATCTGGGGAAATAGGCCAAGACTAGAGTGGTCGCCCACGATAAGCCGCCTGCAAGGATTGCGAGCACGCACAGTTGGGACCACTTGGTCCGAAACAGCGATGCTGCCTGAGGAAACTCCTGATCCGCAATGTGATGCGCCAGCTTAGGGAAGTTCATTGCCAGCCAGATCGAAGGAAGTCCGATGAAGGTGGTGCCAATCGATTGGGTGAAGCCAAGCCGTGCCGATTCCACCGCACCGAGCAGGCAGAAGCAGATGGGCTGCTGGATTTGAAACACGAAGTATCCCGTTAGATAGGTTTGACTTGCCTTCTTGATGAGCGAAACGAGCTCGGATCGGAAATGCTGAAGCCGATCCTCCGGTTGAATCTTCGGATCCGCATACATCCAGCGATGTAGCTTGCGAAAGCGATACTCTTGGGAGGCATAACCAATGATTGCAGCAATGCAGAACGAAAACAGGCCCGCCCCAAGTAGAAGTGCTGCCCATAGTGAGAGGCTCTGAATGATGTTGTTCTTGATGCGGAGCAGATTCGCTTCAGCAACGAAGCCAGCACCCTCGGCTAGTCCCCAACGGCCCTCGGAGGCAAATTGAAGGGCTCCGATCGTGATGAATACCCCCCATGCCGCCATGGTTCCAAAATCGCCATGTCCCTGGTAGGACATGAATGCGGCACCTCCCATTCCCGCCAGAGCTCCATACCAGCAGGACACCTTCAGCATCCAGCGGTTGACGATCGCCACAAAGGCAGGATCGAGCGGCCCACGCTCCCGCTCGTCAACCGGCAACCTTGCGTAGGCGGCCACCTGGATGACCGAGGTTCCAACCCCCAGTTCGAAGAGAATCCGCAGAGCCAGCAAACTACCAAAGAGATAGTAGAGCCCTTGCTGCTCAGCAGTCAGCTTCCAGACAGTGAGCAACGAGCCAATCGGTGCGCTGACCATCCCGATTGCCCGCGCGATAAGGCCGGTTCCCACCTTCCGGTCGATCCCAACGACCTTGAGCAATCGTTGCACAAGACCAACGACTTGATGAGATAGCTTGTTCAAAAGTGGGGCCTTGCCTTGAAATCCACAACCATGCCGGGCCTCAGACCATTCTCGCCCAGATCTCCTTGATTCCCTGCTCAAGCGTGAACGTTTGCTTCCAGCCAGGGACGGGCTCGCCCCGGTCAGACGGATGCATCACCTCCCGCTCACGATACGGCCGGGCACCCCATCTGGCGTTGACGGGCCTTCCGGTGACTTTGCCGATCAGTTCGGCAAGCTCGCGAATCGATATCGTGTTCTCGGCCTTGATCATGTAGCGGAGATGCGTTGCGCTCGAGTGCTTTGAAAGCACCTCATCCGCCATCATGAAGGCGGACGCCACATCGCGGACATTGAGCAGGTCGATTCTCTGCTCCCCGGGAGAGAGATCAAGAAACTCGCCGGATCGAGCGGCGTTCAACAGCAAGGCCATGAGCTTCCCTCTTGGATCGTCCTCACCGTAGTTGTCGTGCAGCTTCAAGGTCACGACTTTCAGGCCAGCGACCCGAACGTAGTACTCGATCAGATCCTCAAAAGCCTGCTTGGTCGCCGCATAGAGACACACTGGATCGTATTCCTGATTCTCGAAGTGCTGCCAGCCCGTGCCAGTGTTGATGAATCGTTCACATCCCACCGTGACGGCTGATTCCAGGAGCTGGAGCCCGAACCGCAGGTTGGAGTCCACCAGTGCGTCGAGATCATTGAGGCTATGCCGAGTGACAATCTTCGAGGCCAAATGGAAGACGACTTCAGGCTTCGCCTGCTGGAAGATTTCCAGCATCTGGGCTGAGGACCCGTCGTGCCGAGCAAGATGAGCACCAGCAGGGACACGAGCGTCAGAGGATCCAACCCGGACAATGACGGTCACATCCCAACCTTCCTTGATAAGGCAGGTCGCTAGGTGATGACCGATGAAACCGGTTACTCCAGTAACGATGGCTTTGCGTGGAGATGACATGATGGGTAAGGAAGTTATGCGGTCTGCTGAAGGAGGCGAAGAAGATTGGCAGCCAACACGGATGCGCGGTGCTTCTGGTTGAGGAGGGCGCGGGCGCCTTCAACGACCTTGGGGATGCGGATGGGATCCTTGAGAATGGACTCGACGAAATCGGCGATTTCAGGAGGAGTCAGCTTCGGGTCATAAAGGAAGCAGTTTTCCCCATGAACATAGTCATGATAGGTTCCTTCTTCCGGCCCATGTGACACTGGTGCCGCCCCGGCAGCCGCCGCTTCGAGTGGCCTGAAGCAGTGATAGGCGAGCCCCTTGCCGGACATGCACAGCTTGCTGGCCAGGATTCCGGTGGTGAACTTGCCGAACGATTTCTCGCCGAGTTCGAAAACCTTCCAGCCCCGCTCCGTCAGGAGGCGGGTGGACTCCAGCTGCTTGACCCGTTGCTCATTGTGGTAGGTGCCAGCGACAAAGACATCGTGTTCCCCTTCTCCTGAGCGCTTCGCCACCAACGAATCAATCAGGTCATCCTGAATCACGGTCGGAAGATAATGAATTCTGGTTTGAGCAGGTCCCAGACAGGTTCCTACCAGGTCCCGCGGCACGTTCAGTTGGAAATAGTGTGCCGGCTCGATGCATTTCAGGGCGAACTCACTTGGGTAGAACTGGTCGGAATAATCGGTCACCGCAAATCGCGCGGAGCGGCCAAAGACCAACCTGCGGGCCAGTCTGGCCGCCGGGGGATTGGACAGGAACCAGGCAAGCGTTCGCTTGATGATGCGCCGGAAGAAGCCGTTTCCCGTGGTCCAGCTGACATGGGAGGGCGGGACGATCACCCAGTCGTATCTCCGGGCCCTCAGAAGCTCAAACACCAGCCTCGGAATGGCGGAGCGCGGGGGCGACTTGGGGCAGCCGCTGTGCATGACCGCGCGTCCGGTCTGACAATGGACGACCTCCACCTCGGCCGAGCGAACGGGCAGGAGCAGGGAGTCGGTGGTCAGATCGAGAATCTTCATGGCATGACCGGGCGACGGGTGGTCAGAATGGGGAGTCAAACCCACCGAACTCTGGATGGGTGAGGTCTCGTCCGGAGATCACCGGGGCTGTGATCGGCCATTCGAATCCAAACGAATTCCAGGCGATGCCGCAATCGTGCGCGGGCGAGTGGACCGCATCGGTCTTGTAAACCAGGCAGCTGTGGTCCTCCAGGCTGGCGAATCCATGGGCGATCCCCACCGGGACATAGACGAGGTGATGGTTGGCCGCAGACAGTTCCAGGCCCACGGAGCGCCCGAAGGTGGGCGAGCCCTTCCTCAGATCCAATAGCACATCCAGCACCCGTCCCGAGATGCAGTAAATCAGCTTCTGATGTTCATGGGGCGGAATCTGGAAATGCATGCCCCTCAGCACGTCCTTGGCGGAGGTGGAGAAGAACTCCTCGCGAACGGTCATCGAGATTCCATGCTCGGCGAGCTGTCCTTCATGGAAGGGCTTCACGAAGTTTCCGCGGGCGTCCTCGAAGACGAAGGGCTTGAGGACCTTGACGCCGGGTAATTGTTCGTCGATGAGGGTCATGGGAGGGATTTGAGTGGGAACAAAATGGCCGGTTCGCGGCCTTACAGCTCAGAGGCTTTCTGGAGGACGGTTTTAACCACGGATGAAGAGGATGGACACGGATCAGAAATCCTT
>JAIXVN010000507.1 GCA_027483005.1 Verrucomicrobiaceae bacterium | reverse complement strand
TCTCAGTGCCATCGGCTTCCTTCAAAAAGGACTCGCCGAAGCAATCGAGATCGCTCGCCCGCTGGCCGAGTTGTTCGGGAAGGGTGAATCCATCAATTCCGCGCAAGGAGCCTTGCGCGAATCGGCGGGCATTCTCGATGCTGAAGCTGCTGCGCGATTCAGTGATGCGGGCGACCAGCTTGGACCGCTCGCCGCCAAGGTGGGACTCAGGCTCAAAGAGGCCGGCGAAAACATCTCCGCTCGCTTCGGCGACGTATTCTCCAATACCGCCGAGGTCATCGACACGACTGGACTGAGGGAGAGCATGAACAATGTCCTTGGCACCATCCGGGAGGCGCTTCCGAAGCCAGACGATGTGAAACAGGCCGCGACTTCTGCGGCGAAGGTCAAGACAGCCAACACGCCCGCGGCCGTCAGCACGTCAGCCTCCACATTGGCTCCCATCGTCACGTCGCTCGGTAAAGTCGGCGGCGGTGGATATTCGTCCGGCACCCTCGACGCGCAGCGGGAGAACAACAAGCTGACCAGCGAGACGAACCGGATTCTCCGGGACATGAGCGAACGCATGAAACCCGGCACCGGCACCTACGGGTCCGCATTCGGTTGACGCCAAGTCCTGGCCAAGATGCCGAGACACGTTTCCATTCAACCGGGCAAACTTTACCCGCAGCCGGATTATTCGGTGGCGGTGGATCGCGAGGGCAAGTGGACGGCCACCCAGGTTTTCCTCTGCCATCGCAATTCGATCACCCAGGTGATGCCGCGTCCCGGGACTCCCCATTCGGACATTCCTTTCATGTGGGTGGATTCCGCTACGGCTCAGGTTTCTGAAGGTGACATCGCCCAGATCACCTGCAACTACGCGGGGACTGACAATACCACGAGCGACCCAGCGAAGACGACCTATTCGCTCGGTCTGTCCTTGTCCGAGGAGCCCTTGCTCTCTCACAAGAAGTTTCGCGATCTCACCGACGAGGAGAAGGAGGCGCTGCAGGCGATCAGCAGCGGCAAGGACAAAGATTCGTCCGGCAGTTCCTACAAGGACAAGGTGACCAGCGAGCTTGGAAAGAAGGCATTGGAGAAGATCCTACGGGGGCAAACCTCCTATTACTCGCCGAAGGTTGTCTGGCGGCAATCCACGGTGCGACGGACATCGGCGGCATCCAGCGACGTGCGCAAGATCGGCCAGATCGACAACCCGGATGGGCGACAGCCGACTCTATCAGACGGTCGCACCTGGCTGCTCAACAGTGTGAGTCAAAGTCAGGAAGGTAACTCTTACCGGATCGAGCGCGAATGGATTTCCTCCGACGCTGGGGGCTGGGACGAAGACATTTACAACCTCTGAAGCCATGCGCCTGCCATCGAAAAAACGCCCCGGCAACCCGATCCTTGCCAAGGACTGGAACCTGCTCATCGAGGCCCTGGAAGCCCGCACGCCGCGCCCGGGACCAGGGACCGAAATTGTTTCAACCACGGCAGGCTTCACCTTCCGCGTAAAGCCCTCCGCTGCGGGTGGAGCTGGGGCCAAATCCATTCCGCTCGCCATCATTGGGTCACGCCCGCCCTACATCGCCGCACCCGCCACACCTCCAAGCCAGCAGGAGACAGGCAAGCGGTATTACATCGAATGGGGCACGCTCAACAATCTGGTCGCAGAGAACTGGGATGCCTCGTTCACCGTCTCGGCGACTACCTACTTCTTTGCGAAGGCCACGTTGAGGACCACCGGTTCACTGCTCGTCACCCGATGGGAGATTGTTACCGGCCCGAACTACGATTCTCACGAGATGCCCGACTGGGAAATCGGTGAGAGCCGGCCGAATACGGCGGTCGTTTCGCTCGGCATGGTCTTCGTTGCGGATGGCGTTCACAGCATTGCTCAGTCGGGGGGCGGATCGTTGGTCGTTAGCGAGCACGTCACCTCGATCCAATCGGGATCGGGGGCAGGAGAAATTCGTGTTGGCAAAGAGCTCACCTATCACCGGCTGACCTATTGAAGCACATGAACTTCAGCGCAAACGACCTGATGCCGCCCATCCCGGCAGTGCCGATCAAACAAGTGTGGTTCCGCCTGCCTCTCACGCCGTTTTTCATCGCTCCAGCAGGCAGCGCAAACTCACGAACGCGCGGTTTCCACGGAGACGACTTCTACCTCCAATTCAAGAACACCCGTGAGTTCAAGGAGGACGGCACGCTTGAGGACGAGCCGATCTGTGGGTTTGCTGCCTACAGAAAATCCACTTCGGTGGACCTGTCGGAAGAGGATGATTGGAGCGGCACGCTCACTCGGTCTTACGTGTTCGATCAGGACGCAAACCAGGTGCAGGTCGAGACGGTGGAGGACGGCAACCACACCATCGGGCTGACCCATACCCGGACTGCGACCACTGCGAAGCAGAAGGATGCGTTCGAGGATCCTCCAACTCACATTGAGATCACTCTCTCCGAGGCCGTGGACAAAGCGTGGCTGGCGGGAGAGTTGCAGCGGTGGATGAGCGAACCGGATGACTTTCGCGATGCAACGGGCAATGGTCTCGGCACCTACTCCTACATCGGCCAGGGAGCGACCCGCAGTGAGAGCGACGGATACCTTGGGATCATCGGCGGAGGTGACGTGGTGGCGCTGGGCCCGTGGTTTTCTGGGGAGCCCTACGGCATGGTCGGTGACGAGGGGGACAAATGGAACGGGCAGTTTTCCACCTGGATCAATCGGGTTCGTCGGAAGAACGCTCCCGTCATCCATCGGGAAAGCTCCAAGCACGAGGGGGCTGTTTATTCGGGTGGCTCGAATCTGGCGGTCGGCAGTTCCATCTACCGGGACGGATACGCGGAAATGGCGCTTTCTGATCCGATTGGCGACTTGTGGATGGATGGGCACGGGGTGTTTCAGGAGTCCGAGGCGCTCACATCGTTTCCAATGTCAGCAGCCTCCTCATACGCATTCTCCAGTCTGATGTCATACACGGGCGACGGCGCAGCCAACGAGCTCACCCTCGTGAGCCGCACGGGTAAGCGCTACCGAGTGACAATCCAGGCGGGACGTTACGAATACGGCGAGAACGGTTCTGAATGGGTGACGACCCAGACCCATTTGCTGACGACTGATGCAGCCACGCTCCAGTCATCACTCACCCTTGAGCAAGACGAGGATGCTTGGGACATCCGCGTCGCTCGCATCGAGGAAGAAGTCACCATTGATGGCCAGACGCAATGGAAGGTCGTGGCGGATGCGGAAGCCTACGCGCAATACGTGGAGGATCTTCAAGCGTGGCAGACTGCATGGGACGCGTGGGACGACGGTGGTCGGGTGGGAGATGCCCCGATCAAGCCCGCCGAAAAAAAGAACCCCGACTCCCTCATCGGTCCCGACGTGGTGGGGGGCTACCTGCTGCTGGCGGCGATGAAATTGCGAAGCGGTTCCCGGTTTGGATTTGCACCGCTCGTGTATTCAGAGGAGACCGCGAACGACCGCTACCGGAAGCGCACGTTCAAACTTCATCTCACTCCGGGAACCGTGCAATCCCATGAAGGTGCATGTGGGGTTGGGGCGATCAGCGGCTCGGCCGATCTGGAATGGAGCGAGGAGTTCGACGCAGAAACCGGACTGCAACTTTCCCGTGAGGTTGGTCAGTGGCAACTCAGCATCAACGGACAGGACTGGACGCAGGAGACTCCAGACGCGTTCGACAGCGTGTTCTTCAGCGGATCGACCTCGAAGGAAGAAGCAGCCACCAAGATCCGGCGTGAGGGGACATACGCATGGTCGGGACGCTTCATCGTTGGATTCGATGCTCCGGACCCGTTGGGGAAAGTTGCAAACAGCGATTGGACTAAAGTCACGATGTCAGCAGTCGAGGAGAGCAATGAATCGGGGAGCATCACGCTCAATCCACCCGCGTCCGGGACGAGCTTGTTCTTTGAGGGACACCGGTTGACCTATGACGCGGGCGTTTGATCCGGTTGACAGCGGGGCACGAGCGTGAAGCTCCACGTCGATCTGGAAAATCTGCAACTCATTGAAGGCCCCGGCTTCCGCACCGCCGTTCCCTTGCTTCGCTTTAAACGTGGGGACGCCGCTCAGCTTGAAGTAAGCTTCCTCACGGGTGGGACCACGCCAGTCGCTATCGGTGATCCAGCTCAGCTTGAAATCCAGTTTGGGATCAAACCGCGAAACCGCTTTGACGTCGGATACCTCGTGCATTCCTCCGCCTGGACGATGCCCGCGGCCAATTCGGAATCGCCCGTCTATCAATGTTCTCCGAGCTTCAATACGGTGGAACTGGATTCCGCCCTTGGCGTAGGTTCCTCCACCGGCACCGAGCTATCGGAAATCACGCTGATGGGTGAGATCACCTGGCGCGTAGGGTCCGGCCAACCGACCTCCACCCGCACTTTCCTCGTCGTGGTGGAAAACGACGTGAACCGTGGAACCGAGGGCGTGCCACAAGCTGCCGCACCTTCCTATCCCGCTGCGAACGCGATCGAAATCAAAGCCAACAAGGGCGTGGCGAATGGATACGCCCCTCTCGATGCTGGTGGCAAAGTGCCCGTCGCTCATCTCCCGGGCGGTATTTTGATCGACCCGACCATCACCGCGCTCACCGGAACCGGCACCAACTCGCTTGCCGCCATCGTTTCCACCACGCTGCCAGTCAGTCGTGTGCTGGGCGTCGTCGTGGGAGGCTCGCTCTCGTTCTACCAGCTCCAGGCGGGGACCAGCGCCACCTCAGCGCCAGGCATCATCCGCCCTAACGATTACAACGCGACCACCAACGCCCGCGTCTGGAAACAGATTCTCTGAAATCCCATGAAGTCCGCACTCATCATCACCATCGCTCTCAGTGGCTTTGCCTCCGCTCAGAACGCCGCCGTCACCAAGAACCCGAACAACAACTACCTCACCGGCGATCTCGTCATGCCATGGGGCCGATACCTGCGCGTGGATGGCACCCTGCAAACGAGTCAAAGCCCAGTCCTGCTGGGGCGTTCCTACGCCGACGATTGGAATGGTCAGGCTGCATTCACTTCGATCCTGTCCTCGGATTACGGCTATCACGGACTCATTTCTCGCACGCAGGGAAATGCGGGAATCGCCGTCATCGGATTGTCGGAAACCGGTGCCTGTGCGGGCAAGTTCATCCAATTCTACAATTTCAGCTCTCCCACCGTTTACTTGGGGCGTGACGCGACATCGTATCCTTGGTGGTCGCCGCCGACCTCGCCAACACTCGTCGTCAGCACCCCAGCCGACTGGACAGTCACGCCGATTGCCGAGTTCAAAAAGAACCAGAGCGAAGTGGTGCTCTCCATCGGAAGCGACGGCAGCGTGACCGCGCCGTATCAGCAATACACCGACAGCAACGCGCTGATCACCCAGAGCTTTGCGGGAAACAACTTCATCGCCAAAATCGGCGTCAACAACGGAACCAATGCCGCTGCTGGAGAGGTCGGAGAATACTCCGCGACGTCTGGGTCCAGCACATCACTGGTGACGGCGACGGCAAAGACGATCCATTCGGTGACACTGACGGCCGGGGACTGGGACATCGAAGGTGTCGCCACTTACACCAAGGCAGCAACGACCGTCGTCACCTACACCCAGCAGGGAATCAGCACGACTAACAACACGCTCGGCGGCACCGGGACCTTCACCGCCACAGCCGCTGCGATTTCTGATGTGATTCCGTCGGCATTCACGACTCCGGTCGTGCGTCTCAATCTAGCCAGCACCACCACGATTTACCTCGTTTCTCGCGCCGGGTTCACGACTTCCACTCTCACTGCCTCAGGCTTTCTCCGTATTCGCCGTGTCCGTTGACACTTCACCTCACAACAGAATCCATGAAACCAAAATTCGTCATCATGATGGCCGTGACCCTGATCGCGGGAAACACCTTGGCTGAAACACCCGAGCCAGGGGAAATTATGCCGCGCATCATTGAGCTCAATAAGCAATCCCTCCCATCGCCCCGCGATGTGGCCGACATTCTGGAAGTAGCGAAAGCCGCGACACCGACGCCATGGAACGAGGGAGCGGATCTGACCTACGAGCAGAAGTTCCACAACGAACTCATCGCCGGGACCACAGAACTCATGGCTCGTAAGGTTTCCTTCGCCACAGCATTTGACTATGCCAAGGCCCATGCAGCATGGCACCTCGCATACGTTTGGGCAGACCGGATGGGTGACCAGGACGAGGCTCTGGCTTGCGTGGAAAAGTGGGTCCAAGCCGATCCGACTGCACCTGTGCGGAATGCCGAACGGCTTCACCTGCGGGCAAAATACGGGCAAGATGTCCGGACTGAGGTAGAGACTTGGTTCCGGGACCGTCGCGATTTGACGCACTACGCGGCTTGGCGCTTGGCGGCGGCTTGGCAGAGAGCGGCGGAAAAGGCCGATGCCATGAACACTGAATCGTTCAACGCCCTGCTCGCGGCTGCCGTCAATTCCGTCGTTGCAGCAGACAGGACTCAAACCCGCGTTTCGGCACTGCTGATGCGCTCGACCGCGAGCCAGAATGTGAATGGCGAAATCATGACCCTACTCTCAGGCATCCAGGGCACGCTACCACTGCAACAGGCATCTGCTCTGTTTAACGCGTTCTCGCCGACCACCGCCACCAATGCGGAAACGTTGGCATTCTATGACGCACTGCTCCGCTCGGTAGAAGCCAATGCGGGGAGCGCCCCATTTCTTCGCAAAATCCTCGACCAGAAACTCAAACTCCAATGAAAACGCTCCATTCCATTTTGCTCGCACTCTCTGTCCTGCCTGCCTCTGCGGAGACCCTAGAAATCAACGGTAAGAAGATCGAGCTGCCCCAAAGCGAGGTCAGTGGAGTCCTCCACAACCCAAACCTCACCACGAGGATTGAAGCCATCAAGGCCCGCATCTATCAGGGAACCGAGGTCGGGCAAAGGGCGAACGTGCTTCTCGCAAAGATCAGTCGCGAGGGACCAACGGATGTGAACGTCTCAGCCCTTGCCGAATTGGAGAAGAAGCTGAACGAATCCGCTCCACCTGCGAATGCTCCAGATCCATCGAAGAGCGATCCAAAGCGAGTCGCGTTTAACGTCGCCATTCAAAATGGCTTCGACACCGGTTTGGGATTCAAGCTCGCCATCGGTGATGCCGACCGCAACGCATTCACTCAGATGCTGGTCCTCATCAACACGGCAAAGGAAAAGGGCGTTATCACCGACGCGTCCCCGCAGACTATCGCCGACATCGAGGGCAAGATCCACACGGTCTCCACCGCTCAGTTCACCAGCCTGATGCTGGCCTACGGAAGCTACTACAAGACCCTTTGGGACAAGCAAAGGACCGGCGATTGACACCATTCACCGGATCATGCGCCAGCACATCGACCTCGATTACGTTTCAAAAGCCTTCGTTGGTTTCACCACGCCTTTGCTGGGCGTCATCACTTCGTTACAAGAGCAGATCGAATGGCACCTACGAGTGGCGTCGCTCTGCGTTGGCTTAGCCGTGGGCTTGATGTCGTTATTGAGCATGTTCAAGAAACTTCGTCGGAAGTGAACCAATGAAAAACCCCGGATGGCTTTCGCCGTCCGGGGTTTACGCTTTTAAACATCATGCCACGTCGATTCGGTATTTCTTCCGAATGGCGTCCATGACCGCATCGACCTCATAGAGGAAGAGTCGAGGCGTCATTTTGATGCAGGGGATTTCCCGACGTTGAACCCACGCATCAATCGTGTGAGGGCTAACGGAAAGCAGCTTGGCGAGCTCCTTCTTTTTGATCAGGACCGGCTGATTCGTCACTGGAGCACCGTTCGGAGGATTCGAGTGGCTGCTGTTCATGGTCCGGTTGGTATTGGATTGGATAATGGCTTTCATGGTTGCGCCGGGTTGGAGTTGTCAACAGATGGTGACCCATGTTTAGCCAGCGCCCGCACCAGGCGGTCCCGCAGGCTGAGGTTTAGTCCGACCGGCATCCAGCCATCGGGCGGCATTATCCCGAACCATGCCCGGGCGGCTTCCTCGTCCACGATTTCCCGGTAGTGGCGGAAGATCATTTTCGGGGAGTTGCCAGCCTCCAGAGAGGTTCGAGCGACGTCGCCTGTCAGTGATACTCGATAGCTGATGAACGAGTGTCTGAGGGCATTCTGACGCCATCCACCGGGGATCCGCGCTTTCACGGCGGTATCACCCAAGGCACCCGATACATCGCTGATGGTGATGATGGGGCCAGTTTCCTGACGCCATGGTGCAAGCCACGCCTTGAGATTCTCGGGGAGGGGGACAAGCCGTCTCGCAGCCGTCTTTGCCTTGTGGCCGGCGATCTCGATGTGGCCGCGATCCCACTTGATGTCCTGCCAGGTGAGACGTTCGACCTCTGCCGACCGAATTCCGCAAAATCCGCCGATGGCGATCAGCGGCAGAATGCGTGCGTGGGCAGCGAGCAGGATGTCACGCATCTCATCCGGCGTGAAAATCTCGATCTCCTTCTCAGGCTCCTTGAACGAGTCGCTCTGCTCTGCAGCCGTCTTACGGTCTGGATGGAGGTATCCCTGTTTCTTGGCGAATCCGAACATCGTAACGATGTTGCGCCGGAGGCCGTTCTTGCTGACTGGACCGAGGCTCTTGAGACCATCGAGGAAACGATTGATGTCGGCCACGCTCACATCGGCGATGTTGCCCGGCATGGCGTCGGTGAACCGCTTGAGGCTGCCGGTTGCGTTCCTGACGTAGATGTCACTCACGCCCTTGCGTTTCAGCGACACGACGAACTCGGCGGCCACCTGGACGTTGGTCCGGACTGCGAACAGGTCGGCCCGGTTCGCCTGATAAAATCGCACGGCATCGGACAGCGGGATTTCACCGGCAGCTTTTCGTGCGCTGGCCCATTCGTCCATCGCGGCGGCAAGACCGACGCCGTGCTCTCGGGCCACTTGCTCGCAGTGGCGGAACAGGTCGATGTCGCGGCGGGTCACCTCGTCGCCAGCTATCCAGCCGTTGGTCAGTCGGACGCTGGTCTGCTGGGCGATCATCCGAGCTTCTTCCATGGACGAGAAGCTGCGAATCTTTCGCTTGCCTGCCTCCTTCCATGCCAGGGTGAACTCGGGGTAGCCGTCCCGACGATTCATCGTGTAGATCTTGATTCTCGCGGGACCGTTGCCGATTTCCACGATGCTGCTGCGACGTTTGCGCTTACGGGTCATAGACCCCGGCTTTCGAGTCAACTTGTCGGAAAACCTGTCAGAAAAATCTGTCGCGGTTCGCCCTGAGGGCTCGCAAGTTGTTGATACTGAGCTGCTTGCCGTGAATTGGCAAACAGATGGCGGACAGGGAGGGATTCGAACCCTCGGTGACATTACTGCCACACACGCTTTCCAAGCGTGCTCATTCGACCACTCTGACACCTGCCCTCTTGTGGTGGGCGGGCAACCTAGGAGGCCAAATCCGGATTGGCAACCCGATTTTGGAAAATGTCGCAGGTTCTTCGATCGACCCGATTCCTGCGTAAAACCACGATTGTCACACCGCGACATATTGTCCGGCCCAGGTGAGACAATATGTCGCATTTTTTCTCCATTCGCGTCCCTTACCAGCCACGACATCATTTCATCCAAATCCACAATCCACTAATAACCAATCACTCATCACTCTTCCTGACCCACTGGCACACGCCCTGCGAAAGCGGGGACATCAATCCCGCATCTGCGGACCACCCACCAACCACCATGTCAAAGATCCTCGGCATCGACCTCGGCACCACGAACTCCTGCATGTCCATCATGGACGGCGGCGAACCGGTCGTGCTTGAAAACTCAGAAGGCGCCCGCACCACCCCGTCGGTCGTCGCATTCTCCAAGAGCGGCGAGCGTCTCGTCGGCCAAGCCGCCAAGCGCCAGGCCGTCACCAACCCGCGCAACACCATTTTCTCCGCCAAGCGCCTCATCGGCCGCAAGTTCTCGGAACTCACCGAGGCCGACAAGCGCATGCCCTACACGATCGTCGCCGCCGCCAATGGCGATGCCCACATCCAGGTGGAAGTCGCCGGTGAAAAGAAGACCTACTCGCCGCAGGAAATCGCCGCGATGGTCCTCGGCAAGCTGAAGGCCGACGCCGAAGCCAAGATCGGCGAATCGATCAAGCAGGCCGTCATCACGGTCCCCGCCTATTTCAACGACTCCCAGCGCAACGCCACCAAGGCCGCGGGTGAGATCGCCGGACTCGAGGTGCTCCGCATCATCAACGAGCCCACCGCCGCCGCGCTTGCTTACGGACTCGACAAGAAGTCCGACGAAAAGATCGCCGTCTATGACCTCGGCGGCGGCACCTTCGACATCTCCGTGCTGGAAATCG
>JAIXVN010000486.1 GCA_027483005.1 Verrucomicrobiaceae bacterium | reverse complement strand
TGTCGATCGAGGAGAAACTGGAGTTCTTCGACCTGCTCTGCCGCATCGGATTCAAGCAGATCGAGATCGGCTTTCCCTCCGCCGCCGACACCGAGTTCAACTTCTGCCGACGCCTGATCGAGGAAAACCGGATCCCGGAGGATGTGACCATCCAGATCCTCGTGCAAACCCGCGAGCACCTGATCCGTCGCTCGTTCGAGGCGATTGCGGGGGCCAAGCGCGCCATCGTCCACATCTACAACTCCACCTCGCCGCTGCAGCGTCGTGTGACCTTCAGCGATGCCTCCCGCGAGCAGATCCGCGACATCGCCGTGGCCGGGGCTGTGCTGGTCAAGGAACTCGTGCCGACCATTCCGCAGACCGAGGTGGTGCTTCAGTATTCGCCGGAATCCTTCTCGGACACCGAGCTCGATTTCGCCCTGGAATGCTGCAACGCCGTCATCGGCGTCTGGCAGCCGACTCCGGAGAAAAAGATGATCATCAACCTGCCGGACACCGACCAGTGGACCACGCCGAACATCCACGCCGACATGATCGAGTGGATGGGCCGCCACATCAACCGGCGCGACTCGGTCATCATTTCCCTCCACACCCACAACGACCGCGGCACCGGGGTCGCCGCCACCGAGCTGGGCCTGATGGCCGGGGCTGACCGCGTGGAAGGAACCCTCTTCGGAAACGGCGAGCGCACCGGCAACCTCGACATCGTCACGGTCGCCCTGAACCTGAACAGCCACGGCGTCGAGACCGGTCTGGATTTCTCCGACCTCACCAGCATCCGCAACGTCTATGAGAAGGTCACCCGCATGGTCGTGCCGGAGCGCCAGCCCTATGCGGGCGAGCTCGTTTTCACCGCCTTCTCCGGCTCCCACCAGGACGCCATCAAGAAGGGACTCGACCGTCGGGAAAAGGAGCTCAAGGCCGATCCGCAGATCCCCTGGGGCGTGCCGTATCTAACCATCGATCCGCAGGACATCGGCCGACCCTACGAAGCGATCATCCGCATCAACTCGCAGTCCGGAAAAGGCGGCATCGCCTACATCCTGGAGCGCGAGCACGGACTCGAACTGCCAAAGACCATGCACCCGCAGGTTGGAAAGCGGATCTATGATCTGGCCGACGAGCTCGGTCGGGAACTCACCACCGAGGAGATCCGCGACGCCTTCCAGCGCTTCTTCGCCAACCTCGAAGCCCCGCTCTCCGTGCAGGACTACGACCTCGTCCATCACACCGAGGAGCGCGGCATGGTCAAATGTACGGCAACCGTCGTACTTGAAGGTCAGCCTCGGGAGATCAGCGGACTCGGCAACGGCCCGATCAACTCCTTCGTGCACGCCCTGGAAAGCATCGGCCTGAAGGACTTCAAGGTCACCGATTACCGTTCCCACGCGGTCCGTGGCGGATCCGACGCCAACGCCGCCGCCTACGTCCAACTCCAGCACGACGACGGTCGCCTGCTCTGGGGCTGCGGCATCGACCCCTCCATCGAAATGGCCGGCCTCAAGGCCCTGGTCACGGCATGGAATTTGCTGCGGGCCTGAGGCGCGTTTCCTCGAAACATCCACAGGCTTGCCGTCGTAAACGGCGCTGTTTTCTGATGAAACGCTTCCTAGCCGCCTCGATCGCACTCGCCCTTCCGCTCGGAGCCGCCGAGCCGCTGGCGTTCAACCGGGACATCCGGCCGATCCTTTCGAAGACCTGCTTCACCTGCCACGGACCCGATGCCGCTGCCGTGAAAGGCGAACTGCGCCTCGACGTGCGCGAACTCGCTCTGAAAGGCGGCGAATCGGGGAAGCCTGCCATCGTTCCCGGAAAGCCCGACGAGTCGATGGTCGTGAAGCACATCACCACCACCGACCCGGACGACATCATGCCGCCTCCCGAGGCGCACATGAAGTTCACCGCCGAGGACGCCGCGAAGCTGACCCGCTGGATCAAGGAAGGCGCGGTCTATGAGGGCCACTGGGCCTTTCAAACCCCGAAAAAAGCCCCGCTGCCAGAGGTGGCGGACGCTTCACCGAACCCGATCGACCGCTTCATCGCCGCGAAGCTGAAGTCGGAAAGCCTGAGCTTTTCCCCGGAAGCGGATCGCCCGACCCTGATCCGTCGCGCCTCGTTCGACCTCACCGGCCTGCCGCCCTCTCCGGAGGAGGTGAAGGCCTTCATCGAAGACCCTTCGCCGAATGCCTACGAGTCGCTGATCGACCGCTTGCTGGCCTCTCCCCGCTTCGGTGAAAACTTCGCCGTCAGCTGGCTGGACGCCTCACGCTACGCCGACACCAACGGCTACTCGATCGACGGCGGTCGTCATCAATGGATCTGGCGCGATTGGGTGATCAAGTCCTTCAACGACAACCAGCCCTACGATCAGTTCCTCACCGAACAGCTCGCCGGCGATCTCCTGCCGAACGCCACCGAACAACAGATCGTCGCCACCGGTTTCAGCCGAAACCACGCCATCACCCACGAGGGCGGCACCATTCCCGAGGAAAACCTCACCAACTACGTCGCGGATCGCGTCAAGACCACTTCGGAGACCTTCATGGGACTCACCATGGCCTGCGCCCAATGCCACGATCACAAGTATGATCCGCTGAGCCAGCGCGACTACTACCGTTTCTTCGCCTTCTTCAACACGCTCGGCGATGCCGGCCTCGCCGGGGACCGCGGCGTCAATGCAGCTCCCGCGATCAACGCCGCCTCATGCCTCGCCAATCCCGCCGAGGCGGAAAGCGTCCGCCGCGAACTGGAAGCGGCCAAGCAGGCCTTTTCCGCTCCGATTCCGGAGGCTCAGGCCAAATGGGAAGCCGCCCAGCGCGCCGATCTCGCCGAGCGAGGCAAGGCCCTCACGCTGACACCACTCGAGGTCATGGCGGCCACCTCGCCGAACGGCAGCCCCGACCGCATCAAAATCCAGCCGGACCAGTCCGTCACGATCGCCGGCGGGGATTTCGCGGCTTACAACCTCCTCACCAAGCTCCCAGTCAGCGGGCCACCGATCCGCGGCATCCGCGTGGTGTTTTCTCCGAGCGACCGCTCTAATGGCAAACTCGGCTTCGGCAGCGCCAAGGGGCTGGAGGGAAATTTCCACCTCGGCTCGATCACCACCTCGGTCTCCACCTTCCCGGCCGGAAATGTCGATCTCAACGCCATCCTGCCCATCGCCCGACTCAGCGCCAGCGGGGAGCAGCCGGGCTTCGAGGTCCGCAACGTGCTCAACACCGACCCCCTCGTCGGCTGGGCTCCGCCGACCGGCAGCACGACGTCACAGCATCTCACGCTGACCTTCGCCACACCCATCCAGCCGAGCGCCACGCCCTACCTCACCACCGAGATCCTTTTCAACTACGGCCAGGGCACCTCGCCCGCCCGCTTCCAGATCCTCGCCCTTTCCGGAAATGACGATGGCTCGCCCCACCCGGCCGCGATCACCGACATCCTCGCCGCCGATCCCGCCACGCGGACGCCCGAGCAGGCCACACAGCTCCGCGACTACCATCATCAGATCGCTCCGGAAAAGGCCTCGCTCCGCAGTCAGATCGCGAATCTAACCGAACGCCTGTCGATGCTCACCGACAAGCACCCCGTGCTGGTGATGAACACCGCGCCGAAACCCCGAGTGACCCACATCCTGAACCGCGGCGTCTATTCCTCGCCGATGGAAGTGGTCACTCCCGGCGGCCCCGCCATCCTGCCTCCGCTTTCCGACGATCCCGCTTTCGACAAGGCCACCGGCAGTTTCAAGGACCGTCCCGCCAACCGTCTCGACCTCGCCCGCTGGCTCACCCGCGCGGACCACCCGCTCACCAGCCGCGTCGCCGTCAACCGGCTCTGGGAACACTTCTTCGGTCGCGGGCTTTCCGCCTCCTCGGCCGACCTCGGCTCGCAGGGACAATGGCCGTCGCATCCCGAGTTGCTCGACTGGCTCGCGGTGGATTTCCGTGAAAATGGCTGGGACCGGAAACGGATGATCAAGCTCATCCTCACCTCCCGCACCTACCGCCAGTCGTCCAACACCCCGCCGGCCCTCCTCGCCAAGGACCCGCGCAACGAGTTTCTCGCCCGTGGTCCACGTTTCCGCCTCAGCGCCGAACAGATCCGCGACCAAGCCCTGGCCACCTCCGGCCTGCTCGTCGAGCGGCTCGGTGGCCCCAGCGTGAAACCCTATCAGCCTGGCGACCTCTGGCGGCAGGTTTCCCACTACGGCTCCAGCCCCGCCACCTCGCAGACTTTTGTCCAGGATCACGGCGAGAAGCTCCACCGTCGCTCGCTCTACACCTACTGGAAGCGCACTCTTCCACCCGTGAACCTGTCGGTGTTCGATGCTCCCAATCGCGAGATCTGCTCGATCGGCCGGACCTCCACCAATACCCCGCTCCAGGCCCTGGTCACGCTGAACGACACCCAGTTTGTCGAGGCCGCTCGCTCGCTCGCCGCCACCGTGCTCCTCGCATCCCATCCCTCCGATGCCGAGCGTCTCCGCGCGGCCTTCGAGGCGGTCACCTCCCGTCTCCCGGAGCCCGACGAGGCCGCCATCCTCGATGCCGCACTCAAGCGGGAAAGAAACCGCTACCAAGCCGATCCCGCCGCCGCCGGCGAGCTGCTTTCGATCGGCGAGACTCCACGGCCCCCGTCCATCCCCGCCGTGGAGCACGCGGCATGGACGCAGCTCGCCGCCACCCTTCTCAATCTATCAGAAACCATCACCCGCCGGTGAACGCCAGTCCCTTGCCATGAACCCACTCGTTTTCTCCCGCCGCGCGTTTCTTGGAAAAGCCGCCAACGGCCTCGGCCACGTCGCACTCTCTTCAATGCTGCTGCCCGCCCTTGCCCGGGCCGCCGGCGGTGCCCAGCCGGATGTCGCGGACATGGCCGCCTTCCGCAGCATCGCCCCCAAGGCCAAACGCGTCATCTACCTCTTCCAATCCGGCGGGCCCTCCCATGTCGACCTCTTCGATGGCAAGGACGCCCTCGAGAAACTTCACGGCTCGAATCTCCCGGACTCCGTCCGCGGCGGACAACGCGTCACCGGCATGACCTCCGGCCAGTCCTCCTTCCCGGTCGTGCGTCCCATCGCCCCCGGCAAGCGCTGCGGCCCCGCCGGTGTCTGGATCTCCGATTTGTTGCCCTATACCCAGAAAATCGCCGGCGAGATCTGCGTGATCCGCTCCATGCACACCGAGGCGATCAACCATGATCCCGCCATCACGCTCATCAACACCGGTTCCATGCAGCTCGGAAACGCATCCGCAGGCGCATGGGTCAGCTACGGCCTCGGCACGGAGAACGCCAACCTGCCGGCCTACATGGTCCTGATCTCCCAAGGCACCGGCAAAAACCCGGACCAACCGATCTTCTCCCGCCTCTGGGGCAGCGGATTCCTGCCCTCCCAGCATCAGGGCGTCATCCTCCGCGCCGGTGCCGATCCCGTGCTCTACCTGTACAACCCTCCCGGGGTGAGCCGCGAGCAACGCCGCGCCCAACTC
>JAIXVN010000091.1 GCA_027483005.1 Verrucomicrobiaceae bacterium | reverse complement strand
CTTCACCGCCATGCCGGCGACGGTGCCGACGACCGAGCCGACTCCGGAGACCGTGGCGGGCTTGAGTTCCTTGCGTGCAATGCCGATTTCAAAGACCAGGGCCCCGATCAAGGGACCGAGCAGCAGTCCAAGGGGCATGAAGAACATCCCGACCATGCTGCCAATGAAAGCGCCGAGAGCTCCCCATCGCGTCCCGCCGAACCATCTGCTGCCAGCGGCCCCGCTGAAGAACTCAAAGGCCTGCGACGCCGCCATCAGAACGGCGAGGATCACGAACGACCACCATTCAAGGCCCGAGCCCTCGCGGCCCAGCATCAGGCGCTGGACGATCGCCGCGATCAGCAGGATCAGGTGACCCGGAAGAATGGGCAGGAAACAGCCGACCAGCCCCGCAATCAGGAAACAGCAGGTCACGACCCAGGCCAGAACGGTGCCAACAGTCCTCAAGCCGCCCCAGTTGACCAACGTTTCCCACACGCCGGACCGAATAGCCCAATCCCGCCAATCTGCAACTCAATCCCCGCTTTGGATGCTAGACCCAGCATGGCAAATGCGTAGGATGCGGCCTATGACGCCCGCCAAGCCCATTCTCGCCCTAGTCGCTGCCTCATTGACCACCGCCCACGCGGCGAAATGGTTTGAGGAAATGAAGATCGGCCCCGCCTGGTCGAACACCTTCGAGGACTCCTTTCAGGGCCAGAAACGGGTCGCTGCCCTCAAGGGCATCCTGGCCGGCTTGGGCGACGGGAAATCCAACGCGCTCTTCGACACCGAGACCCTCCGCCTCGTCAGCGCCTACCAGGGCTACGTGAACTGGGGTGGCACTCCCTGGACCGGCCAGCACGGCCAGCTCGTTTCCCTCCAGGATGAATCGGCCATCGTCAAGACCGCCTCCGGCCCCGGCTGGGCGGACGCTTCCGGCTCCTTCGACGACAAGCGCCAGATTCCCGGCTTCGGAAACCTCTCCCACGCCTCCTTCAACGGCTACTTCCGCAGCGGAAACGTCATCGTCTTTGACTACAGCGTGCTCGGCAGCCGCGTGCTCGAGACCTCCTCGATCGCCGATGGCACCCTCACCCGCAGCCTTCAGATCGAGTCGCGAAAAAACAATCTCACCGGCCTCATTGCCGACGAAGCGAAGCCCTTCAGCGTCGCCGCCGACGGACTGTCCGCGAAGTCCGAAGAAGGGCTCAACGCTTCTCTCAAGGGCGCGGGAAAGCTCGCAGTGGATGCAAAAAATCCGAACCGCCTGCTGGTGAACGTCGCCAAGGGTGCGGAAAAGGCCCTCATCCAGCTCGCCTTTTCCCGCAGCGGTGAGGCCAAGCCCTCCGCCGCTCCGGACTTCGCCGCCCTTCTCAAGGGCGGGGCTCCCCTCTGGCCGGAAAAAATCGTGACCGAGGGCAAGACCTCCACCGACAAGGACACGCCCTACGCCACCGACGTCGTCACCCTTCCCACCGAGAATCCATGGAAGTCCAATCTCCGCTTTGGAGGCTTCGACTTCATCGATGAAGACAGCGCCGCACTCTCCTCCTGGAACGGCGATGTCTGGGTCGTGAAGGGACTCAAGGGCGACTGGAAAAAACTCACCTGGCAGCGCATCGCTTCCGGCCTTTTCGAAACGCTCGGCCTCAAGGTCGTGAAGGGAAACATCTACGTGAATGGTCGCGACCAGATCACCCAGCTCATCGACCTCAATGGCGACGGCGAGGCCGACCAGTTCAAGGTCTTCAACCGCGACGTCCTCATTTCCCCGAACTTCCACGAGTTCGCCTTCGATCTCCAGACCGACAAGCAGGGCAACTTCTACTTCGCCAAGGCCTCGCCCGTCCGTGGCGGAGGACGTGGCTTCGACCGCATCCTGCCGCATCATGGCATCGTCGCGAAGATTTCCCCGGATGGCAAAAAGTTCGAAGTGGCCTCCAGCGGCCTGCGTGCGCCCGGCGGAGTCGGCATCGGACCGAACGGCGAGATCAGCACCGGCGAAAACGAGGGCACCTGGGAACCCGCCTGCAAGATCAACTTCGTCCGCGCGTCGGATGCCCCGGTGTTCTTCGGCTGCGAGCCGAGCAAGCATGAGGTGAAGACCCCCTACACCGAGCCGCTCTGCTTCATGCCGATGGATGTCGACAACTCGGGCGGCTCCCAGGCCTGGGTGACGCCTGAAGCCAAGATCGGACTCAATGCCGGCGAGATGCTCCACCTTTCCTACGGCCAATCCAGTATCTTCCGCGTGCTGCCGCAGAAGGTCGGCAACAAGCTCCAGGCCGGCGTCAGCAAGCTCCCGATCAAGCTCCAGTCCTCCGCCATGCGCGCCCGCTTCCACAGCGATGGCTCGATGTATGTCCTCGGCTTCCGCGGCTGGCAGACGAACGCCGCCACCGAGTGCGCCTTCCAGCGCGTCCGCTACACCGGAGCCGCCCTGCCAAACCCCGAAAAGTTCGAGGCCACCAAGACCGGCGTCCGTCTTCACTTCGCCCAGAAACTTGACCCGGAACTCGCCAACGATCCCACCAGCTATGCCGTGCAGCGTTGGAACTATGTCCGCTCCGAGCAATACGGCTCCGGGGAGTTCTCGGTCGATCAGCCGGATGCAGCAGCCGAAAAGCAAGCGACCGAAAAGGAATCGAAAGGCGTCAAGAAACGCGACGACGTCAAGGTCAGCTCGGCCAAGCTCCTGCCAGACGGCAAGACCATCGAACTCGTCCTCGAAGGCATGAAGCCCTCGATGAACCTCAAGGTCGGCTACGATCTCGAGGACGACAAGGCAGGCGTCATCAAGGGCGAGGTTTACTCGACTGTTTACGCGACTCCCTGATTCGTCGCCCTCGACCTTCAACTCAAGGGGCGGGGTCACTCTCGCCCCTTTTTGCATCTGCTTCTACCGCCAATTGCACCGTTTCATCCGGGAAAGCTTCCACCCGTTTTCTTCATCCCATCCACTGGTTGCATGATCCGCCCGCTGCTTTTCACCGGACTTCTCCTCGGCACCGCACAGGCCCAGTTGATCGCCTCGTTCAAGGCGGGCGATGCCACCGACACGCGGCTCGATCGACTGCCCGCACTCTTTGTCAAAGCCGGCGAACCTGCCACACCGTTCGTGGCTCCCGGAGCCTTCGAGGTCACCTGGAGCGGACAGCTTTCCGTGGCCCAGCGGCAGCGGCTCGTTTTCTCCTTCGAAGGCACTGGCAGCGCAACGCTTTCCATCGATGGCAAGTCGGTCCTGGAGGAAAGCGGCGAACTCGGAGCCAAGCCCTCCGAACGACTCCGCCTCAACCCCGGTGATCACGAGTTCAG
>JAIXVN010000504.1 GCA_027483005.1 Verrucomicrobiaceae bacterium | reverse complement strand
TGCCCGCTGCATCGGTATGGGTTTCGACCGGCAGCGCGGAGATCTTTTCGCGCAGGAAATCACGGGCCCGATTCCACGTCGGAGTGAAGGCCACCCGCTGGGCACCATCGTCATTGCCGGTCAGCGCACGCAGTTCCTTCAGCTCGGCGATCGTCCGCTTCGGGTCGAGTAACTCAAATGACTGGCTCATGGTGGAAGGGTTCGCCGTTGCAGCTTTCATGCAAGTTCGCATGCATTCTACCGACCCGCGCAATATCCCTGTCTTGCCGACCGTTCTCCGGTCATGCTCCTTCCCCGGCTCGCCACCCTGCTCCTGATCCCCGCCCTCTGCTGGGCCACACCTGCCGAAGAGTTCACCTTTCAAACCACCTCTCCGGCGAGGGAACTCCTCAACCCGCCGAGGAAAGCCCCCACCGATTGGCAACAGCGCAGCGGAGCGGTGTCGATCAATGCCGACTGGGAAAAGGATCCCGCCAAACCGTGGTTCATCGAGCTCCAACGCGAGGGCATCCGCTGGGTGCAGTGTGGTCTCGCCAATGACAACAAGGACGCGATCGCCTGGGGTCTGAAACAACTGCAATGGGGCTTCCTGCAGATGAAGCCCGATGGCTCCTTCGACTGCCCGGATGCCTTCCACAGCACGAGCTTCCTGATGGAAACCACCTCGCACGCCATCCTCCTCATCGAGTCCTCTCCCCGCGCCGCCGAGTTCCATGATCAGCTTGAGGCGATGAAAGGCCCGCTGCTCACCTGCGCAAGGTGGATGATCTCCCCGGCCAACGACAAGCCTGCCGAAAGGCAGCGCATCTACACCCACCGGCGATTTCTGTTAGGCTGCGGCCTGATGGAATGCGCGATGATCACTCATGATTCCTCGATCCGTGAAACAGCGGTCTTCTACCTCGACGACGGCGTCCGGCTCCAGCGCGACGACGGAGCCTTTCCCGAAAAGGGCGGACACGACAGCAGCTATCACTCCGTCGGCCTCATCTACCTGCAACGCCTGCTCCTGCTCGCGCCGCCGGAATTCAAGAAGCCTTCATGGGAACAAGCCGCCGCACGTGGAATGGCCTGGCTGCGGAGTCGCATCGACGAGACCGGAACTGTCAGCGTCGAGGGCAACACCCGCACCGGCTCCGGCCAGGAAAAGGGACGCACCGGAGCCATGAAGCATGTCAATCTCCCGGAGGTCGCCACCGCGCTGCTCTACCGCCATCAAGCGACCCGCGATGAGGCATGGCAGACCCTGGCCCGGAAAGTGCTCAACCGCAAGTAGGTGGCCCCAAGGAGGTCCCCGGGCCAGTCCGCAAGCGACCTGTCAGACGGCAACTCCAGGATCAGATCCATGTCAAATCCGGAAGGATCCATCATTTTTGATATGTTCAATGCAACACAAACCGTGCTTGAAAATCATCTGATATCTGCGTCCATCCCCGTCGATTTGCGGTTGAGTTCCTGTTTCTGATCTTTCACGCAGGTTCTCAGGATTCAGGTTCACGGTTTTCCCGGTCCACAATCAATCGACCGGATCAGGCTCCCGGATGGTGCTCTTTTCCATGCGATCAATCACCGCATCAGAATCCAACTCACCGCTCCGGCCTGCCGGGCCCAAGGCGCGAGACCAGCTCCTCCAGCCGCTTCTCCGAAACCTTGCCGATCACCTTGATGTCGGGCGCGAAGAGCGAGATGCGGAATTCCTCCAACTGCCAGCCGAGGTCCCAAAGCTGGGGGTTCTCGGGTTTGGCGGTCCATCTCACCATCCAGGGTTCCCAAAGACGACGAAAGCGCTCGGTTTTCTCAAGGTCCTTGATGAGCGGCAGCGAGGCGATGCGCCCAAGCCGAGAGCGGATCGCACGAAGACGCAGAGGGTAATCGAGCAGGCGGGCATAGCCACTGCGCCAGGCAAAACGGGCACGGAACAACCACGCCAGCTGTTCCTCCAGATCGCGGACGATGAGATCGTGATTGCGGCTGCCACGATGACCCTGGATCCACGTCCGGACCTCGGGCAGATGCAGCAGCATTTCATCGAGTGAATGGCCGATCTTCGAAGCGGCATCATGCCACCGGCCACGCGCGGCCTGGGCGACGGTGTGGAACTCATTCGGCGAGCGTGGCAGCAAACGACCCATCGCGCCCTCTGCGGAAAGGGCGATGAGGTCCTCGACGGCCGTGCCGCCCACTCCGAGGCGAGGCAGCTCGATCTTCGCCGCCATGCCGAGGGGGAAGCGCTTCTTCAGATGATTGACCTGATCGGGATGGGCGAGGTGCAGCAAGCGCACGCAACCACCGCGATGGGCTTCGCGGGCCTCGGCTTCGCAGGCAAAGGCGCGGACTCCGATCGAGCCACCTTCATCGACGAGCGCCGGAAAGGCGGTGCCGGTGCTGACATCCACCTGGATCGGCAGGGCCTCGCCGTCCCAGGCATTCATCCCCTTGCGCTCCCAGGATTCATTGGCCGCCGCTTCGAAGCGCGAGCGGATCTTCACGGCCAGCTTCAGCTTCAAGGCATGGAGTTCAGTGCCGAAGGCGATCTCGTTGCCGTCGTCGTCGCAGATCCACAGCTTGGTGATGAGCTCGGGCGGAAGCTTCTGGAAATCGAAGTCGCGCGGCTCGACCGGGTAGTTGGTGCGTTCGCGAAGGTACTCGGCGAGACGCTGAGCGATCGGCGCATCCGGCGGTGCGCCCCGCCAGAGGAAAAAGAAGCCATCCGCCATTTCCCCGACCGGCTGGCAGATCCGACGCAGGTCCTTCGGCAGCGAGCGGATCAGGATTTCCGTGCGTTCACGCAGCGTGCCGGAGACTCCCCAGCCCGGCAGCCAGTCGGGCACCAGCGGCAGTTGATCGACATGAATGCCGAGCGTCAGACCATCATCACGTTCACCCGGTGCGGCATGGTAGTAGCAGGCGTATTCCTGATCCTCGATGGTGATCGAGTCGGGGAAATCCTCCAGCCTGAGATCATCGAGATCCTCCAGTACGACGTCCGCCGTAGATAGCCGAAGTTGATCCTCGTTCGACTCCAGCCATTTGAAAAACGCGGCGGCGGTGGAGATGCCGGGCGGGATGACTTTCTCGAAGAAGGCCTCGACCGCTTCCTCGCTCCACAGGCCACCGGGGCGGCGGAGCTTCTGTTCGATCGCACCGATCTCCTCGCGCAGTCCCTGGAGTTGATCGAGGAACTCGCATTTCCGGCGCAGCTTTCCGGGCATCAGGCCCTCGCGGAGGAAAATCTGACGCGCTCCCTTGGGATCGACTCGACCGTAGTGAACGCGTCGGCCCACGACGATGTGCAGCCCGCCGCAGATGACGGTCTGCTTGCCATAGACGGCACCTTGATTCTCATCCCACGTCGCTTCGCCGAACCGGCTGCGGCAGAGGTGGACCGCGACCTGCTCGACCCACTGCGGATCGATGCGCGCCACGCGGCGGGCCCAAAGCCGGGAGGTCTCAACCAGCTCCATGCCCATCACCCATTCCCAGCGCTTTCCACCAAAAAGACCGGAACCGGGAAAGATCGCGAAGAAGCCGCCGGACGCGCTGCGGTAGGATTTCGACTCACGGTCCCACAACCCGAACTGACGTGGTGCTCCAGCGAGCAGCGAACGATGGATGGCCGGATAGGAGGCGATTTTTCCGGTGTCGCTCTCGAGCTTGGGGACGTCCCACTTCAGATCGCGGGCAAGGAGGTCGCGCAGCTCGTCATGCACGTTCGCCCACTCGGTCACGCGGCGGTAGTTGAGGAAGGTTTCCTTGCAGAACTTGCGAAGAGCGTTGCGCTTCCAGTTGCGTCCTTCGCGAAAGCGGTTGAGGTCGATCCACATCCGGATCAGGCCGATGAAATCACTGTCGGCGTCCTTCCATCGCGCCTGCGCCGCATCGGCCTCACGGGCCTTTTCCGGCGGGCGTTCACGCGGATCGTTCGACTCCAGGCCGGAGACGATCGGCAGGATCTCGGCGAGGCATTTCTCCTCACGGGACTCCAGCAGCATGCGGCCGAGACGCGGGTCCACCGGCAGCCGCGCCATCTGGCGACCCGCTTCTGTTAGATCCTTTTCCTCGTTCAGCGCGCCGACCTCGCGAAGCGTCCGGTAGCCTTCGGAAATCGCCTTCGGCGCGGGCGGATCGAGGAAAGGAAAGTCCTCGATGGCGGGCAGCCCGAGCGACTTCATCCGCAGGATCACGCCGGCAAGCGAGCTGCGGCGGATTTCCGGGTCGTTGAACTCCGGTCGCTCGGCGAGTTCCGTTTCCTCATAAAGACGAAGACACACGCCTTCCCTCACACGCCCGCAGCGGCCCTTGCGCTGGCGGGCACTGGCCTGGCTGACGGGCTCGATCTGGAGACGCTGGACCCCGCGACCGGGCGACCAGCGGGAAATGCGGGCGAGGCCGGAGTCGATCACGCAGACGATCCCGGGAATCGTCAGCGAGGTTTCCGCGACGTTGGTGGCAAGGATGATGCGGCGGCGGTTGCCGGGATTGAAAATGCGCTGCTGCTCGGCCAGGCCGAGTCGGGCGAAGAGCGGGAGGATCTCGGTGTTTTGAAACCGGCGTCCATCGAGCGCATCGGCGGCCTCGCGGATCTCGCGTTCGCCAGGGAGGAAAATCAGGACGTCGCCTCGTGGATCGACTCCATTGAGCCATTCCACGCCGCGGACGATGTGGCTGGAAAGATCTTCATCGTCATCGGGCGGAAGGTGGAACTCCTCGACCGGAAAGGCCCGCCCCGGTGCCGCGA
>JAIXVN010000607.1 GCA_027483005.1 Verrucomicrobiaceae bacterium | reverse complement strand
GAAACCGAAACCCTCGCCCGCATCACCGCCCGACTCCGCCAGCTTTACCGCGTCGCGATGAAGAACCCGGTCAATGGTCGGCCGAAATTCGTGAACCTCGACATGGAGGAATACCGCGACCTTCATCTGACCTGCGATGCCTTTCGCGAAGTACTGGAAGAGCCGGAGTTCATGCAGCTTGAAGCCGGGATCGTGCTCCAAGCCTACCTGCCCGACTCGTGGCCGGTGCAGAAGGACCTCATCGCCTGGACGAAACAACGCGTCGCCCGAGGTGGGGCCGGGATCAAGATCCGCATCGTAAAAGGAGCGAACCTCGCCATGGAAAACGTCGAGGCCGAGCTCCACGACTGGCCGCTCGCGCCCTACGGCTCGAAGGAAGAGGTCGATGCCAATTTCAAGCGCATGGTCCACGAGGCCTGCGATCCGACCAACGCCGCAGTGGTCCGCCACGGCGTGGCCAGCCACAACCTCTTCGACATCGCCTACACCCTGCTGCTCCGGACCCGTGAGGTCGTCGATGCCCGGGTCGAGTTCGAGATGCTCGAAGGCATGGCGAACCACCAGGCCCGCGTCGTGAATGAAAGCGCCGGCGGCCTCCTTCTCTACGCACCGGTCGTGAGCCGCGACGATTTCCACAGCGCCATCGCGTATCTGGTCCGACGCCTTGACGAAAACACCTCCGAGGAAAACTTCCTCCGTGATCTCTTCGGCATGAAGCCCGGCGATGCCGCCTGGAAACGCCAGGAGGAACGCTTCCGCCGCGCCTGCGCCCGCAAGGATTCCGTGCTTGCCGGACCGAAGCGCCTTCAGGATCGCAACCGCGAAACCGTGGTCGCCCTGCCGCTCGATGCGCCTTTCCACAACGGCGCCGATACCGACTTTTCCCTGCCCGCCAACCGCCGCTGGGCGCGTGAACTGGTCGAAGCGAAACGTTCCACCGCCATCGCCGACATCCCGATGGTCATCGCCGGACACGAGGAAATGACCCAGCACCTCGAAGTTGGTTTCGATCCCTCGCGTCCGGGCGTCGAGGCCTATCGGCACTCCTTCGCCGGACCGGAGCAGATCGAACGCGCCCTGCAGGCTGCCCTCGCCGCACGGGCCTCCTGGAAAGCCCTCGGCTTCGAAGGTCGTGGCGAACTTCTCAGGGAAGTCGCTGCCGAAATCGAGCGCAGCCGGGGCGAGATGATTGCCACGATGCTTCTCGACGCTGGAAAGGCGGTTTCCGAAGCCGATGTCGAGATCACCGAGGCGATCGACTTCGCCAACTACTACACCCGCCGTTTTTCCGACGATGGCGCGGTCTTCGAGCCCTTCGGCACGGTGCTTGTCACGCCGCCGTGGAATTTTCCGTTCGCCATACCCTGCGGCAGCATCCTCGCCGCGTTGATCAGCGGAAACACCGTCATCCTCAAGCCCGCGCCGGAAACCGTGCTCACCGCCTGGGTGCTGGTGAACTGCCTGTGGCGCGCCGGGATTCCCAGGGACGTCCTCCAGTTTGTCCCCTGCCCCGACAATGAAGTCGGTCGTTCGCTCGTCACCGACGACCGCATCGGCGCGGTGGTTCTAACAGGTGCCTACGAGACCGCCCGGATGTTCCTCGACTGGAAGCCCTCGCTGCGACTCTTCGCGGAAACCAGCGGCAAGAACTCGCTCATCATCACCGCCGCCGCCGATCCGGATCAGGCGATCAAGGATCTCGTCAAAAGCGCCTTCGGCCACGCCGGCCAGAAATGCTCCGCCGCCTCGCTCGCCATCGTCGAAGCAGAAGTTTACGACAGCCCGGGCTTCCGCCGACAGCTCAAGGACGCCGCGCAATCGCTCCGGGTCTCCGGACCGTGGAACCTGGATGCCATTGTCACTCCGATCATCCGGGAGGCCGGCGAATCCCTACACCGCGCCCTGACCACCCTCGATCCCGGCGAGGAATGGTTGCTCGAACCGAAGATGATCGATGGCAACCCCTGCCTGTGGTCACCCGGCATCAAGCTCGGCGTGAAACCGGACAGCTGGTATCGCCGCACCGAATGCTTCGGCCCGGTCCTCGGCCTCGTGAAGGCCAACGATTTCTCCCACGCCCTGCGGATCCAGAACGACTCGCAGTTTGGTCTAACAGGCGGCATCCATTCGCTCGACGACCGGGAGATCGCAACCTGGCGCGAGAAGGTCGAAGTCGGCAATGCCTACATCAACCGCCCCATCACCGGAGCCATCGTCCAGCGTCAGCCCTTCGGCGGCTGGAAGCGTTCCTGCTTCGGCCCGGGCGCGAAGGCCGGTGGTCCGAACTACTGCCAGCTCTTTGGCACCTGGACCAATGTCGGTCTGCCGGCGCAGCGGGCCGAACCGACCGCAGGCTGTCTCGACCTGCTGGTGAAACTCGTCGCTCTCCTCCCGGGATCCCGCGACCGCCTCGTCGCCGCCGCTGGCAGCGATGCCTTCTGGAAGACGAAGGAGTTCGAGGTCGAACACGACCCCAGTGCCCTGAAGTTCGAATCGAATGTCTTCCGCTATCGCCGCTTCCCAAGGGCCATCCTTCGGGCGGAGACCTCAACTTCCGATGACGATCTCGGGCGGCTTCTGCTGGCCGCCGAGGCGATGGGCGTCACCGTGTCCCTCTCTCTCGATGGCCCACGCCTCTGGCTGAAGGGATTCGGCTTCGAATGCGTGATCGAGTCCTCCAATGCCCTCGCGCTCCGCCTGCCCTCCCTTGCTGGGCATTTCGGACTCATGCGCGCACCCGGTGCAGGTTCCGCGCTGAAGTCCGCCACCATCGCCGCTGGCCTGCGCTCGGCGGACGGTCCTGTTCTCACGAACGCCCGGCTTGAATGGCCCGCCTGGCTCCGCGAGCAGTCAATCTCAGAATCCTGTCATCGTTACGGAAACCTCTTGCCTAACCCTCTCGATCTAGTTAGATGAAACATGCTCTTGCCACGTGTGGCCGCCGGGAAATCCGGGGGGAGACCTCGGTGGCCCCGTGGCAAGGGCGCTTTTGTTGCATGTGGTGAAACCTGGGAGGATGGGTTGTCGTGATCAATCTCCTTCGCACCCCCTTCGATTCGGACCGTCCGCTCATGCTCGCTTGCCTGTTGAGCAGCCGACTGCTCGAAGCGCACGGCGGAGCCAATCCTCTCAATGAATGGCCCGATCCGACCTTGATCTGGCTTGGGTTTTCGTATGCTCGAACCTTCGGATGATCGGCGGTTTCCTTCCGGTCAGCCCGGCACGTCGAACCTGAGGTCTGAGGCATCAGCCTGAATCACCGACCCATCGATAATCACGTGGCGCCCTCCAACACGGTCGCCTTCGAGGAGTCCTTTCATCTGCCCAATCCACGATTGAGGATTCCAAGTCTCCTCGAATCAGAGATCAACAATCGTCATTCAATCTTCGTCATCCCAGTCCACCGCTCTAAGACTCACACTTATCCCAACTCGTCCTCGATGTACTCAAGCACCAGCTCCATGAGTTCCTCCAGAGCCGCCGGGACTTCCTCTTCGATTGTGGCGAGATACTCGGCTTCGGTTTCGCTGTAATCTTCGCGGTCCTTGCTGCGGGTCTGACACCAGCGGCTGGCGTTGAGTGGATCGACCAGGGAATCAGCTCCGATGAGGTCGAAGGAGTTGATGATCCGCTGATGATCCACGCCGCTCTGCCAGAAACCATGCAGTCCATCCTCGCTTTCGAGAACGGCAACGGTTTCATAAACATCCATCAGCGCACGCGCCTCGCGGGTGAGTGCGCCCTCGGATGATTCGTGCTCAAGGCGGTCGATCAGGATCTCCACCTTCTCCGGCCATTCAATCGGTTCCTGGGAAAACATTTCGGGCGGGTCTAGGACACGGAAGCGAACCTTGCAAAGGGAATCTTGGGGATGATCGATCTGCGCCCATTTGCAAGGGGAGCACGCCTTGTGGATTGGAGAAAACCGAGCGGGCGATCGGACTCCAGCCGTGGCCGATTTCCTAGACCTTGAGAGCCGTCGGGCGTTCGATCTTCACGACTTGCCCGCAAGATCACCTCGCGATCGGCGAAATGGCATGGCCACCGTTTCAGACCAGCCGACCGCACTTCGTGTGTCTCACCGAGTCAACGACCGGGGCTCAGAAATTGAAGGTCGCCTGAGGACTGTCCTCCACCGCCTCCGCAAGCTCGACCTCCTCGTTCAAGCCATTGCGAAGACCCGCGATGGCGAACCGGCTGAACCGGCTGAGGGTTGCCTCGAGCGTGGGATTTCCAGATGCCCCCTGGGTGATGCGCTGCAACACCTCATCCTGCGCCATGGCGTGCACCAGCCCGCCCATGACAAAATGCATGCGCCACAGAATCTCATCGTGCGCCAGGTCAGGAAGGGCCTTGGAAAGTGCCTTCAGGAAGCGGGCCACCACCTGCTTGAACTGCTCCACCACCAGCGGCGGCATGGCAGCGGCCTGCTCACCGAACATCCGTCCGACCAACTTGAGGAACAGTCGTTCGGACATCACGGATTTTCTCACCTGCGTCGCCAGAGGACGAATGAAGGCGTCGAGAATCTCTTCCAGAGGAACCGATTTTCCGGAAAAGCGACGCTCCAAAGCCTCGATCCGCGCCAGGCGCTCCTCGTTGATGGGGGTGATGTAGCGGGTCATCACGCCCGCCACCAGACCGTCACGGCTGCCGAAGTGGTAGTTGACCGAAGCGATGTTCATCGCCGCGTGCTTGGTGATGTCCCGCACCGAAACGGCCTCAAAACCGCGCTCGGCGAATAGCTCTTCTGCGGCCTCCACCAGACGAAGCTTGGCACCACTCTCGGGGACAATCGTGCGATCCATGAGGCGCCTTGCTAAGGTGAGCAGCCTGCGGGTGTCAAACGAACGATTCAAGGACCTTGCGGAACGATTGATACAGCTCGATCTCGCCTAACAGAACGGGCCGCGGAATGATTAAGGAATTCGAATTTTGTGCCTGATCGACAATGGCTGGATTGACCGATGGGCAAACTCCAGCGTTGTGAACAACATGTGCGCAGCTGTTCATAACCTCCCTTGAGGGGAGCTCGAGGGCTGGAGATCTGCCGCAAAGAGCAGTCTTGATCTTTGCCACTTGCCGGGGCTTGATGAGCGGCCCATGTCCTTGAAATCGGAACTCGTCGAACGCATTCGCGCGGAACTGCGGGCGCGCTTTGATCGATTGACCGGAGCCGCGAAGGATGCGCATGCCGCTGCCACGGATCCGGGCAGCAAGGCCGAAAGCAAGTATGACACCCGGAATCTGGAAGCCTCCTATCTCGCCAAAGGTCAGGCCCGGCAGGTCGAGGAGCTCGCCGAGGCGGTGCGGATCTTTGAAACGCTGGTGCTGCCGGAGTTCGGGGTCGAGGACCCAATTGACGCCGGGGCCCTGGTCGAGGTGGACCTGGCAGGCGACACCGCCTTTTTCCTGCTGGCTCCGGTGGGTGGCGGCATGACCCTGGATCATCTCGACAGCGAACTGACCGTCCTCACCCCTGAAAGCCAGATGTATCAGCGTCTGATCGGCCTCAAGGTGGGCGACTCTCTGGAGTTTCCCAAGCTGTGGATCAGCGAGGTATCCTGAAGGCCAGGCTCATGACTGGAACTGCCGGTAGAAGGTGATCGCCGAGATCGCGAAGCCGATCAGCAGGACGATCCGCCGCACCCAGACCTGCGGGATCTTCTGCGAGCAGTGGGAGCCGAGAAAATAGCCGGCGATGGCCCCGAGGGTCATCACACCCGCTTTCGGCCAATCGACCAACCCACCCGCAATGAACATGATTGCGGCCACCACGTTGATGAGCGAACCGAGGATGTTCTTCAACGCGTTCATCCGATGGATGTCGGTCAGCCCGACGAACCCCAACGTGGCCAGCATGAGGATGCCGATGCCTGCACCGAAGAACCCGCCATAGATCGAAACGAGGAACTGGAAGAGGATCGCCGGCCAGACAACGGTCACCGGCTTCGGCTCCGCTGCGGACCTTTTCACCATCCGGGCAACCAGCCCCTGCACCAGGAAAAGCAGCGTCGCGAACAGGATCAGGAAGGGCACCAGCTTCGCGAAAGCCTCGTTGCTGGTCCGCGTCAGCAACCAGCTCCCGATCAGGCCGCCTGCCAGGCTCACCGGCACGAAGCGCACCAGCCATTCGCGGATGTCGGCGATGTGTTTCCGGAAGCCATAGACCGAACCACCGGTGCCGATCACGAGGGCGACCGTGCTCGTGGCGTTGGCAATGACCGCCGGGGTGCCGACCGCCAACAGGGTCGGAAAGGTCAGGATCGTCCCGCCACCGGCCACGGCATTGATCGCGCCCGCCGCCATGGCCGCGCCGAGAAGGGAAAGGATGTCGGTTGCCGTCATGCCGCAGCGCGACCTTACGCGACCACCCCTCAGCGGCAACCGCGAAGATGTCCCCAAAAAGGACCTTTGTCTCCAGCGGCGGAACGTCCTAGCCTCCGGCCATTCATGAAAACCGCCCTCGCCATCGTGATCTCGCTCTTCTCTCCAATCGTCCAGCCGGATCACAGCGTCACCTTCAAGCTCAAGGCCCCCGAAGCCACCAAGGTCAGCGTTGATTGCGCCAGTCTCGGCAGGCACGACATGGTCAAGGGCAACGACGGCGTCTGGTCCTACACCAGCCCCGTGATGGAACCGGACATCTACACCTATTCATTCTCGCTCGACGGCACGAAGATCATCGACCCCTCGAACCCCGAGCAGAAGACCGGCTATTTCGGAAATGAAAGCCTGCTCTTCGTCCCCGGCCACCAGCCCTGGGATCCGCGCGAGGTGCCGCATGGCGTGCTTCATCATCATCCCTATCGCTCCGCCATCGCCAACCATGATCGCGAGCTGATCGTTTACACCCCGCCGGGTTATGATGCGAAGTCCGACAAGCCACTGCCGGTGCTCTATCTGCTCCACGGCTTCAGCGACGGAGTCGATGGCTGGACCCAGGTCGGCCGCGCCCATGTCATCCTCGACAACCTGCTCGCCGAGAAAAAGATCGTGCCGATGGTGGTCGTGATGCCGCTCGGCTACGGCGACATGTCGGTCATCTCGAACGGCTGGGAAGGCCGCAAGAAAGACAACGCCTGGGAAAAGAATCTCGCGGGTTTTGACAAGACCCTGTTAGAGGAGGTCCTGCCGCTCGCCGAAACGAGTTATCATATCCGCAAGGATGCCGCCGGTCGCGCCCTCGCCGGGCTTTCCATGGGTGGGGCCGAGTCGATCCAAGGGGCCCT
>JAIXVN010000225.1 GCA_027483005.1 Verrucomicrobiaceae bacterium | reverse complement strand
TGTCGCCGATGATCATCGCGGCCGCCTTCGGTGAGGTGGCGGCATACTCTCCGGCTCGGACGTTGACCTGGAGGACATGGCCATCGCGCGGGGCCCGGATGGTGAGACGGTCGATCAGCAGGGAAATGCGCTTCATCGCAGTCTCGGACGCCGCGAGCTGGGCCTTGGCGGCGGATAGCTCGGCCACGGCCACGGCCACATCGCGACGCCGGTTCTCCAGGTCATCCTGGCTCACGGCGCGGGCGTCGTTCACCGAGCTGAGACGGTCGAGTTGGGATTGAAGTTTTGCCAGTTGAGCCTCGCTGACTGCGATCTGGGACTTCGAGATCGCCTGCTGCGCGGTGGTGGAAAGGAGTTCGGCCTGAAGATCCCGATCGTCCAGTTTGAAGAGCGTCTGCCCCGCTTTCACCGGGTCGTTCACCTTCACCGGCAGCTCCACCACCAGTCCGGGCACCGGCACGCCGATGGCGACGTTTTCGCTCAACGATTCGAGGATGCCGGTGGCGGCGACGGACTCCTTGAACGGCTTCTGCGGCGGCGGCACGGGCGGCTCACCCGGCGGCGGAGTTTCCTTCTGCGCCTGGAGGCGGGAGACCGCGACGATCGCGTAGAAGCCGAACAAGGCCAGCGCGATGGAGCCATAGCGGAGGAGTTTCAGGAAAAGGTTCATGGGGGGCAGTGGGCTCGAAACACAGTTAGCAAATCACCAATCAAATCATCAAAGCGCGTGCTCGTGGACAAAGTGGGGCTTCTCTCCGGGCGGACGTTCCCGGACTTCAACGATCTCGCCATCGTCCATGCGGGCGATGCGGTCGGCGTAGGAAAAGATCCGGTTGTCGTGCGTGACGATGATCACCGCGCGGTTCGCCGTGCGGGCGACCTGGCTGAAGAGGTCGAGCACGATCTCACCATTCTTGGAATCCAGCGCGGCGGTCGGTTCATCGCAGATCACCAGCGGTGGTTCATGCACCAGCGCACGAGCGATGGCGACGCGCTGCTGCTGGCCACCGGAAAGCTTGTTGGGGCGTTCTTTCCATCGATCACCGAGTCCCACGCGATCCAGGGCCTCGCGCGAACGGGCCAGTGCCTTGCCCGAGGAAACGCCTTGGATCAGCAGGGGAATGCCGACGTTTTCCGCGATGCTCAGGGTGGGGATCAGGTTGAACTGCTGGAAGATGAAGCCGATGTTCTCGGCGCGGAACTTGGTCAAGGCGCCGCCGGACATCTTCGTCAGTTCCTTGCCGAAGACTTCGATCTTGCCGCCATCGACCTTCAGCGTGCCGGCGATGGCACTCAGCAGGGTGGTCTTTCCACAGCCGGACGGACCCACCAGCATCAGGATTTCCCCGGTGCGGGCCTGCAGGTTCACCTTCTTCAACACATGAAGGCGGTTCGCTCCCTGACCGAAGCTTTTCTCAACGTCGCGGGCGTCCACGACGATTTTCGATGGAGAGGACTCAGGCACGGAAGACCATCGCGGGTTCGTAAAGGCTCAGGCGGATGATGCCCATGAGCGCGGCGAGCATGCAGATCAGCTGAATGACCAGAAAGGCCACCACCGGGATCTGCCACGGCATGTAGAAGGGCGGTTGCTGGTTCTGGATCGCACCCATCGCAAAACCCGATGTCGCCGCCAGCCCGATGCCGAAGCCGATGATGCCCACCGTCGCGGCCTGGAAGATCAGCATGATGCTCAGACGGAAGTTCGACATCCCCATCGCCTTCAACGCGCCAAGGTGCTTCAGGTTGTCGAGCACGAAGGCATAGAAGGTCTGGCACGCGATCGCCACACCGACGATGAAGCCGATCACCACCGTGGTGCCGAAGGAAAATGGAATGCCGGTGTTCTTCACATACCACCACACCGTCGAGGTGTTGAAATCCCCGAAGCTCTTGCCCTTTTCGTCTTCAACATCGCGGGAGCTCGGACCGAAGCCACGGTTCACATAGGCGCGCAGTCCGGTTTGCTTCTGGATTTCATCCGCCGCCTCTTCGGGACTCATGCCTTCGATCGGTGCGGCGATGACCGCCGACAGCATCTTTCGCGATGGCGGCGTGTATTGAAGGGCCCGCTCATAGGTGGTCCAAACATAAGGCCCACCGGTGAACGAACGCATCGCCTTGCAGATCCCCACCACTCGGGCCTCGATGTCGTTGATCTCGAAACGATCGCCGACCTGGATCGGATGCGCCTTGTCCTGCGCCAACCGCTCGGCGGCGAGTTCGTCGATCACCACGGTGTTCGGAAGTCGCAGGTCTTCGAGATTTCCCGAGACCATCGCGCCGGGTCCACCCGCCAATGAGGCCCCATCGATCCCGATGAGCTGGATCGTCTTGAAACTCCCGTCATCGAGTCGCACGCGCTGGATGCCCGAGTAGAGCGGCATCGCCCAGCGGATCGCGGAAACCGAGCGCACGCGGGAAACATCGGTGTCGCGGAGTGGGTTCGTCTCGTTGACCTGATCGACCTCGGATTCGACGACGTAAATAGGCGCGGCCACGTTTTTCAAGGTCGCCGTGGTCCATCGCATCAGCCCACAGAAAACCGAGGCTTGTTGGACGATCAGGAAGGTCGCGAAAAACAATCCTGCCACCAGCATCAGGTACTTCGCGGTATCGCCGAAGAGCATTTTGAGCGCGAGACCGATCATGCGAAGAGGGAAAAAGGACAAGGGCGGTCTTCCAACCGCGGGGCGATCCTAGCAGGACCAGTCCCGCACGCAACCGACGAGGCGCATTTTGGGAAAAATCGCAGTCGTCCGTGTTTCAAACGCCTGGACTCGGGATCGGCTGTCTGGCCCGGGAGCTTCGGATTTGTGAAGCTTGCCGGGGTGGCAGGCCTCCTCGCCGATCAAGAAGCGCGCATTTCCAAGAAAAGGATTCCCGATCAAAATTGTAATCGCCCGTGATGGAAGGGCCTGTTTGGATTTCCAGAGTTACTCAAGCGGATCATCCAAGTGCTCGAACTCCTCCAGGCCTCCCTCAGCCAGAATCAGATATTGCTGACCCTTCTCCTCGGGCTGGTTGTCTGCTATTGGCTGATGGTGATTTCCGGCGTGTTGGATCTGGATACAGATGTGTCCGATGGTGGCGGAGAGATCGACATGGATCCCGGTCACGATTCCTCCACGGGAAGCATTTGGATGTCCACCGGACGATTTCTCGGATTTTCGAAGGTGCCGCTGATCGTCTGGCTGAGCTTTGTGAGCCTTTTCATGTGGTTCTTCTCGCTCGTCCTGAACCAGTATTGGAATCGCGAGGCCGATGTTCTACGCGCCTTGCTGCTGTTGGCTCCGAACCTCGTTGCCAGCGTGATCGTCACCAAGATCGTCACGATCCCGATCGCCAAACTCTTCGCCGCAATGGCGGATGCGGACAGTGAGGGCGAGGAAATCCTTGGACGCCGCGGCACCGTCATTTCCATCGAAGCGAATGAGACCTACGGCCAGATCGAGATCCCTGCAAAAGGGGCTCCACTGCTCGTCAATGTCCGCTGCCAGCCCGGCTCAGCCGCTTTGAAAAAAGGAACCCCCGTGCAGGTCGTCTCCGCCGGTCCTGACAACAAGTTTTACTACATCGAATCCTCCAACTCCTGAATCCATGATCCCACCCTTACCTCCTGCCGTGATTCTCGAAGGCGGCATCCTCGTTGCCGCCATCATTGCTGGCATTCTCTTCATCGGATTGCCGGTCCTGTTCTCCCGATTCTTCCGCAAGGTTCAACAAGGCCAGGCGATCGTCCGGAACGGCATCGGCGGCACCCATGTCTCGTTCAACGGCATGATCGTCATCCCCGTTGCCCACCAAGTGGAATACATGGACATTTCGGTGAAGCGCATCGAGATCGAACGCGGAGCCACCGAGGGACTCATCTGCCAGGACAACATCCGCGCCGACATCAAGGTCGCCTTCTTCGTGCGCGTGAACAAGACCCCTGATGACGTCCTCCGGGTCGCCCAGTCCGTCGGTTGCGCCCGTGCCTCCAACGTGGACATGATCCGCACCCTCTTCGATGCCAAGTTCTCGGAAGCCTTGAAGACGGTCGGCAAGCGCTTCGATTTCGTGCAGCTCTACAATGAGCGCGACACCTTCAAGAGCGAGATTCTCCAGGTCATCGGCACCGATTTGAACGGCTTCGCCCTCGACGACTGTGCCATCGACTTCCTCGAACAAACCCAGCTCGAGAACCTCGATCCCGACAATATCCTCGACGCCGAGGGCATCAAGAAGATCACCGAGCTGACCGCCATCCAGGCGAAGATGTCGAACAACATCCAGCGCGATAAGGAAAAGGTCATCAAGCAGCAGGACGTGCAGGCCCGCGAGGCGATTCTTGAGCTGGAACGCCAGCTCGCCGAGACCGAGTCGAAGCAGAAGCGCGACGTGCAGAGCGTCATGGCCCGCGAGGAGGCGGAAACCGCGAAGGTGCAGGCCGAGGAACGCCTCAAGGCCGAGAAGGCCAACATCGCCGCCAACGAGGAGATCGCCATCGCCAACGAAAACAAGGAGCGCCAGGTCCTCGTCGCCCAGCGCAACAAGGAGCGCACTGATGCCGTCGAGATCGAGCGCGTCACCCGCGATCGTGAGCTGGAGGTCATCGACCGCGAGCGCCAGACGACGCTGAAGAGCATCGAAAAGGAAAAGGCCGTCGAAATGGAAAAGAAGAACATCCAGGAGGTCATCAAGGACCGCGTGGTGCTCGAAAAGACGGTCGTCATCGAGCAGCAGAAGATCAAGGACACCGAGGCCTTCGCCACGGCGGATCGCGAGAAGCAGGTCGCGTTGACCAACGCCGAGAAAAACGCCCAGGAGCAGCTCATCCAGAAGATCAAGGAAGCGGAGGCCGCCAAGGAAGCCGCGCGTCTCGCCGCCGACCAGGAAGCCTACACCGCGCTCAAGGCCGCCGAGGCTGCGAAGCAAGCGGCCGAACTCCACGCGCAGGAAATTCTCACCCTCGCCGACGCCCGCCAGGAATCCGCGGTCAAGGACGCCGCAGCGGAGAAATCGATCGCCGAAGGAAGGACTGCCACGTCCGCTGCCGAAGGCTTGGGCGAGGCCCAGGTTCTCCTCGCCAAGGCCGAGGCCTCGCAGAAGCAGGGCACCGTCGAGGCCGAGGTCACCCAACTCAAGCTTGCCGCCGAAGCGGATGGCATCACCAAGAAGGCCCAGGCCATGAAACTGCTCGAGAACGCGGGTCGCGAACACGAGGAGTTCAAGCTCACCCTCGAGAAGGACAAGGCCATCGCGCTCGCCGAGATCCACATCCAGAAGGACATCGCCGCCGCGCAGGCCGGCGTGCTGGGCGAGGCGATGAAGTCCGCCAAGATCGAGATCGTCGGTGGCGAGACCCAGTTCTTCGACAAGATCACCAACGCCATCGGCAATGCCCGTGCGGTGGATCGCCTCGTCGAAGGCAGCCGCACCCTGACCGATGTGAAGGAGACCTTCTTCAATGGCGATCCGGACTACTTCAAATCGCAACTGAAGAACATCGTCGATCAGTTCGGACTGACCTCTGAAGATACCAAGAACCTCACGCTCGCCGCGCTCTTCACCAAGCTGATCGGGCTCAATCCCGATGCCTCCACCTTGAACAAGCTCACCGGCATGATCGGAGCCGCCAACCGCTTCGGCCTCGCCACTCAACCGGCGGCAAGCGTGTTGGATGGCGGAGCCGCGAAACTCTGACATGGCGTGCCGGTGCTCCACCGGCCCTTGACCCACTCCCATGCCAGATCCCATCCCAGCGGCTGCGGTCCCACCGCAGCTTGAGGCCGGTGCCTACGAGGTCATCCGTCAGCGGCTGAACAAGCACGGCGCCGAACTCCAGCGCCGTCTCGACCTGCTCAATGACGACCGCAAGAAGGAGTTCGGCGGCATCGAGACCGCGCTGCTCGCCACCTCGCGCCTCACCACGGACAACAACTGCGTCCCTCGGGACATGACCGCCATCGGGCCGAAGCGCTTTCTCTTCGGCTACAATGTCCACCTCGGCCTGCGCACCAGCATGCGGATCGAGGACGTCTTCACGGCGGTCGATTGGCATGCCGAGGATCACAGTTTCCATCCGAACAAGGACGGCTTGCTTGGTGACGCGCGTTTCGCCGAGGATTTCACTTATCTCTACAGTTATTACAAGAACGCGACCTTCCTCAAGTTCCACCGCATCGGCCCGCATCTCTACATGGGCTTCCAGGTGGGACAGCGCGCCACCGAGGTGAAGACCTTCAAGTGGCTCGTCAACGACGAGACCGGCACGCTCACCTACCTCGGCAATCGCAGCGATCACGAGTTCGTCTTTCCCGCGCCGCAGGAGTTCGTGTGGAAACGCGCCACCCGCGACATGTACCGCGAGGGACTCCATCCGCATGTCAGCATCGAGGACCGCGTCTTCATCGAAACCATCGGCGGAGATCTCACCGTCAAGGTCGAGAACAACACCGAGACGGGTCGCGGGATCTATCATGAGCCGGTTGAGAACAGGGATCAGACCCTCGACGACGCGGAGATCCACTACGCCGTCGTAGGCAATCTCATCCTGCTCAAGGTCCTGCCTTATCAGGAAAAAACCTGGCGGCATCTCGTCTTCAACGAACGCACCCGCGAGGCCCACCGCATCGACAGCCTCGCCGAAAGCTGCGTGCTGCTGCCCGATGGTCACGGTATCCTGTTTCCGCACGGCTACGTCCTTCAGACCGGCGAGGTCCGACGTTTCGAAACCGGCCTGCCGCCCATGCGCTTCGAGCGTCGTCTGACGGCGGCGAATGGCGAGGACACGCTCTTCGTTTTCAGCGATCTCGAAAGCGGGGCCTACCTGCTGCTCAGCTACAACCTCATCGCCCAGAGCGTCGCCACGCCCATCAAGTGCAGCGGCTTCAGCCTCTTTCCGAGCGGCGAACTGGTGGTGTTCGAGACCGATGATGAACCGCGCAAGCATCACGTCGTGCAAGTCTGGCGCACTCCTTTCGTGGCGGCTGATGGCCGGGCAAATGCCCCCACCCAGACCTTCCTCGGAAAGATCGGCAATGCCGAAATCGTCCGCTGCATGGCCGAGTGTCGTGGCATCCTGACCTTGCTCGCCAAGGATGATTCCTTCTCAGGTCTCTACGTCGAACTGGCCCGCACGGCCGGCGACATCATCGACAGCTACTTCTGGGTCGCCCAGGCGGAGTCGCACAACCTCAAGGAAGCGCTCGTCGACATCAAGGTCGCCGCCGAAGCCGCACTCGGGGAGTTTGAAAAGGTCCGCCGCATGCGCAAGACGGCGGCCGACCAGACCGAATCGCTCCAGACCCAGGTCCACAAGCTTCTCAGCAGCGCCGACAGCACCGCGCCCGAAGACATTCTCGGTTTCGTCCAGCTCCTCACGTCCCTGCGCGACCTGCGAGGCCAGATCATCGCCCTTCGCGACGTGCGCTACACCGATGCCGCCGTCATCGATCGCATGGATCAGTTGGTGGTCGAAGGCGCGGACAAGCTCAGCGACAAATGCGTCGCATTCCTGCTCAAGCCCCAGTCGCTCGATCCCTATCGCAAGCAAATCTCCGAGCAGCAGGCCCGCGTTCCAGCTCTGGCAAAGGTCACCGAATCGGACGAGGTCGAAGCCGCGTTGGCAAAATCCAGCAGCGAGCTGGAAATGCTCACCACCATCGTCAGCGGCCTCAAGATCAAGGATGCCACCGAGACCACGCGCATCATCGAGGACATCTCCACGCTTTTCGCCCAGCTCAACCAGGTCCGCAGCGTCCTGCGCAACCGCCGCAACGAACTCGCCAAGTCCGAGGGCGCGGCCCAGTTTCAGGCGCAGCTCAGCCTCCTCAGCCAGAGCGTCCTCAACTACCTCGAGATCGCCACCACTCCCGAGAAATGCGACGAAGCCCTCACCCGGGTGCTCGTGCAGATCGAGGAAATGGAGACCCGTTTCTCCGAGTTCGACGACTACGCGGCCGAACTCATCAGCAAGCGCGAGGAGGTGCAGACGGCCTTCGAGTCACGCCGCCAGAGCCTGACCGACACGCTCAACCGCCGCTGCCAGTCGCTTGGTCAATCCGGCGAACGCATTCTAACAAGTGTCCGCAACCGCCTCGCCTCGTTCGCAAAACCCGAGGAGGTCCACAGCTGGTTGGCAGGGGATGCGATGGTCGCGAAGCTGCGCGACCTCATCGAGGAACTTCGCAAACTCGGAGACAGTGTTCGTGCCGACGAGCTCCAGACGCGACTCAAGACCGTCCAACAGGATTCGCTGAAGCAGATCCGCGACAAGGCCGAGCTCTTCGTCGATGGCGGCGATCTCATCCAGCTCGGTCGCCATAAGTTCAGCGTCAACCGTCAGCCGCTGGAGCTGGCCGTGCTGCCGCGCGACGGCGGGCTGGCCTATCATCTCACCGGCACCCGCTTTTTCGAAAAGATCGAAAGCGCCGACCTCGAAGCCCAACGCCATGTCTGGGATCAGGCGGTGGTGTCGGAGAACCCGCAGGTCTATCGCGCCGAGTATCTCGCCTGGCAGATCTACAAGACCGGGAAGGCCCCCGAAGTTCACACCTTCATGGCCGAGCGCTATCAGGAGGGATATACGAAAGGTGTCCACGATCATGATGCAGCCCTGATTCTCGCGACCTTGCAGGAAATGCATGCCAGCCTCGGGCTGCTCCGTCATTCGCCCGCCGCCCGTGGCTTCGCGCTGCTGTTCTGGCATGCGTGGAAAGAAGATGAGGCGAGACGCTCACTCGCCGTTCGCATGCAGTCGAAGGGTCGGCTCAAGGAACTGCTCGGCAGCACGACGGCGGAAATCGACGCCGGCCTGCTCGAAAGGATCACGAGCTTCACTTCAAGCTGGCAGACCGACCCGACCGCCATCGCCGCCTGTTTGATCGAGGAACTCCAACAGCTTTCGCCCAAGCATCCACAGCTTCCCGTCACCCGTTCCGCCCCGGCGGTCGAGCTTCTCCGCAGCTTCCGCAAGGAACTCACGGCCAAGCGAGCGGCAAAGGACTTTGAGGATACCCTCGCCGCTCTAACAGATACGCCGATCCAGGCCTTCGAGATCACCCTGGAATGGCTCGGGGCGCTGAATCCTGCGGCCGATCATGAGCTTCTCATCGAGGCTGCGGCACTTGTCGTGCTCAACGACCAGCCGCCTGCCATCCTTCCTCCGGCTCCCGTTTCTCGCACCATTCTTAAAGGCTTCACCGGGACTCATCCGCGCCTCAACGAGGGTTCACTGGAGCTCGATTACCACGAATTCACCGCCCGGCTGCAACGCTACGAAGCGGAGATCGTACCCTCGTTCACGCACTTCCAGAAACTCAAGCATGAACTCGCCGAAACTCGACGTCGCGAGCTTCGACTCGATCAGTTCAAGGCCGGGGTGCTCAGTTCCTTTGTCCGCAATCGTCTGCTCG
>JAIXVN010000378.1 GCA_027483005.1 Verrucomicrobiaceae bacterium | reverse complement strand
TGGAGAAATACAACGCGACCTCAGAGCAGCTTGGGAACGACTTCTTCGCTGAATTCATGGTTGGCATTTCAAAGGCCACCAAGAACCCCACTTCTTTCACTTTGATTCAAGTGGTCTGAGACGATGCAACCTCGACCGCTTCCCCTAACATTTCTTGTATGACCTCTGGGAGGGTTCGATCCGAGTATGGGTGGTTCGTCACGAGCATCGGAAACCAGGTTTGGGAATCCGACGTTTCAGACGATAATGGTTCGTGGATCGAGCCCGACAGACGATCATCTGGATGATCCGAGAGCGGCCTCTGAATGGACCGCGAACTTTAGTTCGCCGGAACTTGATCGTCCTCCCGGCGAACTAAAGTTCGCGGTCCATTTCAGATTACTTCTTCTTCGACGTATCTCGAAGGGCCACGGTGCGGTTGAAGACGGGCTTCGATCCGGGGACGTGCTCCTTTGAATCGGCGATGAAGTAGCCGGTGCGCTCGAACTGGCATCGGAACCCGGGCTCCGCCGTTGCCAGCGCGGGCTCGACCTTGGCGGTGATGACCTTGAGCGAATCGGGATTGAGCACGGTCACGAAGCCGCCCTCCGCCGCATCGGGATCTTCGGTGGTGAAAAGGCGGTCGTAGAGTCGGACTTCGGCCTCGACACCCTTTTCAACGCTGACCCAATGGATCGCGGCCCGGCACTCGATGCCCTCCGGCGTGTCGGCTCCGAGCGTGCCCGGAATCGTGACCGCGCGGATTTCAGTGATGTTGCCATCGGCATCCTTGTCGAAGCCGGTGCAGCGGATGATGTAGCCGCCCTTGAGCCGGACGTGGCGATCGGGGCCGAGTCGATAGAACTTCTTCGGCGGATCCTCCATGAAGTCCTCGCGCTCGATCCAGACCTCGCCGGTAAGTGGCACCTGACGCGTCCCCTCCTCCGGGTTCTCGGGATTGTTGACCAGCTCGATGGTCTCGACCGCGCCCGGCGTCCAGTTTTCCAGCACGACCTTCACCGGATCGAGCACCGCCATGCGGCGTGGGGCGACCTTGTTGAGATGATCGCGGACCTCGAACTCCAGCAGCGCGACATCGGTGGTGCCGTTGAACTTGGTGATGCCGATGCGCTTGCAGAAGTTGCGGATCGACTCGGGCGTGAAACCACGACGGCGCAGGCCCGAAATTGTCGGCATGCGCGGGTCATCCCAGCCGCTGACGTGGTTCTCCTTCACAAGCTGGAGCAGCTTGCGCTTGCTCATGACGGTGTAGGTCAGGTTCAGGCGGGCGAACTCGATCTGGCGTGGCTTGGAAGGCACCGGGCAGTTCTCGATGAACCAATCGTAGAGCGGTCGATGGTTTTCAAACTCCAGCGTGCAGAGCGAATGCGTGATGTGCTCCAGCGCATCCTCCAGCGGATGGGCGAAGTCATACATCGGGTAAATGCACCAGGCGCTGCCGGTGTTGTGGTGCTCGGCGTGCATGATCCGGTAAAGGGCGGGATCGCGCAGGTTGAGGTTCGGCGAGGCCATGTCGATCTTCGCACGAAGGATGCATTCGCCCTCCTTGAAATCGCCGGCCTTCATTTTTGCGAAGAGCTCCAGGTTCTCCTCAACGCTGCGATCACGATACGGCGAAGGAGTTCCCGGCACGCCGAGGTTGCCGCGATTGACGCGCATTTCCTCGGCGGTCTGGTGATCGACGTAGGCCTTGCCACTCTTGATCAGGTGGATGGCGCAGTCGTGGTAGAAGTCGAAGTAGTTGCTGGCATAGTAGAGGTTCGTGCCCCAGTCGAAGCCGAGCCAAGAGACATCGGTCTTGATGCTCTCGACGTATTCGGTCTCCTCCTTTTCCGGGTTGGTGTCATCGAAGCGCAGGTGGCACTTCGCGCCGACGCCGGCGTTTTCCAGCGAGACCCCGAAGTTCAAACAGATCGACTTGGCGTGCCCGATGTGGAGGTAGCCGTTCGGTTCCGGCGGGAAGCGCGTGATGATCGTCGAGTGTTTGCCGGTGGCAAGGTCGTCGGCGATGATGTCGCGGATGAAATCGGAATTCGGGGAATCGGACATGGGAGAGGACAAGAAAGTGATCGGTGAACGGTGATCAGTGATCGGATCAGGCCGGAAAAAAAGCGCGAATTTGTGGATTCACACCGATCTCAGATCACTCATCACCGATCACATTCCCCCCTCACTTCGCCAGTTCCTCCAGCAACGCCTGATTCAACCTGATTCCGGCTTCGAAGTTTTCGACGGGGAAATTCTCGTTCGGGGCGTGGATCTGGGCGTCGGAAAGGGCGAGACCGAGCAGCAGGGTATCAGCGCCGAGCAGATCGCGGAAGGCCTGGACGATCGGGATGCTGCCACCTTCGCGGATCAGGACAGGCTCGGCATTGAAGGCCTCCTTGAGGGCGCGCTGGGCGGCCTTTCCGAGGTCGGAGTTGGGATCGGCCGCATAGGGCTTTCCGTCGTGACCGGGGATGAACTCCAGGGTAAGACCGGGAGGGCAGCTCGACTCCAGATGCTGGCGGACCTTTTCGAGGATGTCCTTGGGGTCCTGATCTGGAACCAGTCGGAAGGAGAGCTTCACGAAGGCCTCGGCGGGCAGAACGGTCTTCGAGCCCTCGCCCTGATAGCCACTGCCGATGCCATTGACCTCGGCGGTCGGGCGGGCCCAAGTGCGCTCGGCGGAGGAGTAGCCGCTTTCACCGAAGAGGGTCGGCGAGCCGGTGACCGTGAGGAAATCCTGATCGCTCACTCCGGGGACCTTGGCCCACATTTCACGCTCCCAGGGTTCAAGAGCGCGGACCTGGTCGTAAAAGCCCTCGACCGTCACCCGGCCCGCGACGTCATGCAGACCGGCCACGAGCCTGGCGATCCCGGTCGCGGGGTTCGCCACGGCTCCACCGAAAAGACCGGAATGAAGGTCTCCCTTCGGGCCGCGAAGGATGACTTCGCAACAGGCGATGCCGCGCAGGCCGTAGCCGAGGGTTGGCACACCTGGGGCGACCATGCCGGTGTCGGAAACGGCCACCACGTCACATTTCAAAAGTTCGGAATTCTGAATCAGGAAAGGAGCCAGGTTCGGGCTGCCGATTTCTTCTTCACCCTCGAACAGGAAGGTGAGATTGACCGGTAGTTCGCCTTTCTCGCGCAGGGTCTTTTCCACGCCAAGGACATGAGCCATCATCTGGCCCTTGTTGTCGGTGGCCCCGCGCGCCCAGATCCTGCCGTCGCGGATGACCGGCTCGAAGGGCGAGGTGTTCCAGAGATTGAGCGGATCGACCGGCTGGACGTCATAATGACCATAGATCAGAACCGTGCGGCGTCCTTCCACATGCTGGTTCCTTGCGACCACGATCGGGTGGCGCGCGGTCTCATGCAGACTGGCCTCGAGCCCCATGCCATTGAGCTTCTTGAGAAGCCACTCAGCGCAGGAACGAACCTCACCGGCATGCGCGGAATAGGTCGAAATGCTGGCGAAACGGAGGAAGGAAAACAGGTCTTCGAGCTCGGGAGTCACGGGCGGCATGCTGTCCGTTAGAACGCCTTTCCGGCAAGTTGAATCTAGTGATTGGCAGCCCCTTGCGACACCCATCTCGCCAGCACATCACGCTCCTCCTCGGTGATTCCCGTGCGGTTCATCAGCGGCATGGTTTTCTGGACACAGGTCCTTTCATAGATCCGCGGTGCCAGGGTTACGATCCGCTCCGGCGTGTCCAGCATGATCCCGAGAGGTGGACCAGCGGCCATGAAGAGTTCATCGGTCGGCTTCGGTGCATGGCAGCTCGTGCAACGCGCGGCGATGATGGTCTGGACCCGCGCGAAGAGAACCTTTTCCCCTCCCGAGGTCGTTGCTGCGGCCGGTGCCTTCGGAGCGGTGAAGATCACGAGGAACACGATCAACCCTGCCGCGATCGTCGCCGGCAGCTTGTGACCCGTGATCATCGTCCTGCGAACGAGCGCTCCCGCCACGATCAGGAGGGAAAGCACCAGCCAGCTCTGCGGATGACCGTGGAGATTGGCGAAATGATTCGAAATCATCGTGAACAGCACCGGCAGCGTCATGTAGCTGTTGTGGATGGAGCGACGCTTCGCCTTCAGGCCGAGGCTCTGGTCCGGCGTTTTCCCCTCCGAGGCATCCTTCAGCATCTTCCGCTGGTTCGGCAGGATGTGGACCCAGACATTGAGCACCATGATCGTGCCGAACACAGCCCCGAGGTGGATGAAGGCCCCGCGACCACTGAAGGTGTGCGTCAGCACCCAGACCAACCCACCCGCCAGCGCCAGGGCGATCGGATTGATGAGCTTGGTTTTCGCCAGCGGGGAGCGGAACAGCAGGTCATACACCAGCCAGCCGCCAACGAGAAATCCAAGACCCGACAGGGTCGCGGCATGCGGGGAAAGTGCCTTGACCGAGGGGTCGATCAGATATGCGCCCTGGTTGCTGTAATAAACCAGCCAAAGCAGCAGGAAGCCGGTGATCCAGGTGAAGGTCGCCTCCCACTTGAACCAATGCAGTCCGGGCGGCGCCTCTCCTGCCCCGAAATGACGCTTTTCCACCCGATAGAAAAAACCTCCGTGCACCATGTAAAGCTCACCATCCACTCCGGGCGGCGCAGGGACCATCGGTTTGAAGGACGAATCCAGCCACACGAAGTAGAACGAGGTGCCGATCCACATGATGCCTGCGATCAGGTGGGCCATCCGGACCAGCAGATGGAGCCATTCTTGGATATCAGCGGTCATGACGGGGGAGACATTGCCGGATCGAGCGACCGACGAAGATTGTCGATGAAAGCGCAATCGGTGCCATGAGCCAATGAATTCTGCCCGGGCCCCTCAATCGCGGTCGATCTTCTCCCTCTCCTCGCGAACAACGGCCAGCGCATCGTAGAGGGCGAACAGCATCACGACCACGGTGATCACCGCACAGGCCCCCCACCACAGCGCGAAACGAAGCACGCTTTCCTGGAGCCAACCTCCGATCACCCACAGCCCGATCGCCATCAAACCCAGCGCCACCAGCAACATCTGGGCAAGCACGCGACGGCGAGCGGCACGATCCCGCAGGATCGCTCTCGCGATTCCCACGCAAATCGCTGAAAAACCGGCCTTGCCCGTGCTCATGCCGACAGGCTTTCCCGAAGCCTTACCCGCAGCAATGGAAAACTAGATCCACCTCAGGATCGGCGGAAGCGAATCGAGCCAGACCTCCGCCACCGCGCAACGCAGCACCGCCTCCTCATCATCCTGCCTCGAGAATATCCGGCGCTCCCGCAGTCTTCCGGAAAGCGTGGCCACCGCCCGCAGTTCCGCGCCGATGCTCAGGATCCCCAGCACGCTGGAAAGCGCCGTGGAGGCCAGGAAAATGGCGATTCCACCGGAGATCGGAATCCTCGCCGCAATCAGCGCGAACAGCACCACCGCGATCGTCAACGGCGGCACGGCCATGCCGAAACGCCTCGCCGCCTCTCTCGCTCGGGCGGCTTTGGAATCACGCTCACGCCACTGGATCAGGGCCGATTTCCTCAACTGCCTTCCGAGATCCGCCGCACTCGCCTCGCAGGTCGGCAGGTTCACGGTCGTGCCCAACAGGTCCGACCACCGATCCACATCCACCTTGCAGCGCTGGCCGCCTTTCGCGAGCACCACCTGCTTTCCAAACCAAATCCTCATCACCACCGCCGCGACGATCAACAGGATGCAGGGAATGTAGAGGATGCGCCAAAACATGAGGACGGCCTCAGGTAACGCCACGAAAGCCGGATCGACCACCCAAATCCCTCATCCCCTGACTCAGGCACCTGCCCTGCGGTTCAGCGAATCTCGATCAACCGGGCACTGCAGGGCGCGAGTTCAGGAAGCAGGAGACCTTCAGAGGAAAGCTCGGAAGCCTTGATGAGGCCGGTCCAGTCCGACCAAAACCGCGAGTCAAACACCCAGTCATCCTGCTGCTCACGCATCAGCCATTTCCTCGCGTCTTCCGGAATCTTCAAGCGAACTCCCTTCAAGGCCTCACTGCCGTGAAAATTCGCCACCACGACGAAGGCCTGCTTGCTTTCCCGATCGCGGCGGAGAAAGGCGTAGAGCCAGTGACCGCTCGCCGTCTCACCATGAATCCGTCCGAAGGCGGGATTGCCGTTGTTGGCGTGATTGAGTCCGTAAAAATCGCCCTTCGTGAATGCGGGATTCTTCAACTCGCCCAACAGCTCAGCATACCACGCGCGCAGTTCCTTCTGCTCCGGACTGAGACGGCCACCGTCGAACTTGCCGCGGTTGGTCCACTTGGCGAACTCCGGCATCGAGCCATAATCGAAGATCGAACTGCGACCATCATCGCCACCGAAACCCTCGCTGCCGATCGCGGGCTCGCCGACCTCCTGGCCGTTGTAAAGCATGACCGGCCCCTTCCCCATCGCGAACAAGACCGCGGAAACCGGCCGCCCAACCTTCATGCCGAGCCCGCCCCAGTGCTGGGGATTGGCAAGGCGGACCTCGTCGTGGTTCTCGGCGTAGCGAAGGGAGTGATGAAAGCGATCGCCGGTGAAGGTCAGGGCGTCGAGATCGTTGGCCCACTTTCCGGAATCATAGAGACCTTCGAGAACGTCGTAAACCGGATCATCATAAACCGCGTCGAAGCCTGCCTTGAGCAGTTCGTCGAGGACATGGCCTTCGGTCAACTTCGCCGGATCGTTGTCGTAGGCCTCGGCCATGAAGAAGACGTCGCCCTTGCGGTCGTGCGCGCGCTTCACCATCCACTTCCAGAAAGGCATCGGTACCATGTGGGCCATGTCCACCCGGAAGCCATCGACCCCCATCTCCTGCCAGTAGCGGATGATTTCATCCATCGTCCGCCAGGTCTTCGGAACGGCGGCGGGCTCGGCATCCGGCCCAGGCAACGACGAAGTGTCGCGACCGGTGGTGAAGTCGTGGCCGTAGTTCAGCTTCACGGTCTCATACCAATCACCATTTCCCGGCGACCAGGAAACGACGTTGTTGCCGGTGACGCGACCCTGATCGGTCTCGGGCGCGAACAAGCCGTTGCAGCCCGGTTTTCCGGCGGTCGGGAGTTTCAACGGAGGCCCCTCGCCGGGATCACTACGGCGAAGATAGTAGAAATGGTTGTCGCGCGAGAAGAACGCGGCGCGGTCGTCGCCTTCACCGAAGGAGAGCGAGGGCTTCACATCGGAGGCATACGAGCGTGCGACGTGGTTCGGCACGAAGTCGATGATGACCTTCAGGCCACCCTTTTCACAGCGGGCCAGCAGGGCCTTGAACTCGTCGATCCGCGTGTTGGGATCCACTGCGTAGTCCGGACAGACATCGAAGTAGTCCTTGATCGCATAAGGGCTGCCGGCGATGCCCTTGAGGATGTTCGGATCATCCGCCGGACGGTTCGGATAGGCAGTGCCGCTGGCCTGTTCGAGCACACCGGTGAGCCACACATGCGTGAAGCCCATCTTGCGGATCTCGCCGATGGCCTTGACCCCGATGTCGGAAAACTTTCCGCAACCGTTCTCCGCCAGCGTGCCATTCTGCTTCCGGGTCTCGTTGGCATTGCCGAAAGTCCGGACGAACAACTGGTAGATCACCGGACGTTCCGGGGCGGAGCGGGCACTCATCACGGCAAGAGTGAAGCAAACCAAGGCGCGGCGGGCAATCGCGATCGTTTTCATGCAGGGGATTCATCCTTCACGAACTGGGTGCAGAGGGCCGCGATGAGCAGCGAGGCTCCACCGAGCATCACCACTTTCACCGGGGCATTGTGGAAGAGCTCCTTCACCACCGGTTCCAAGGCCAGCGAGGCGAGGATCTCCGGGATGACAATGAAGAAGTTGAAGATACCCATGTAAACGCCGGTGCGGTTGGGCGGGAGCGAACCGCTGAGGATGGCATAGGGCATGGAAAGGATGCTGGCCCAGGCGATGCCGACACCGATCATCGTGCACTGCCAGAGGGTCTTCGATTCCTCGCCGTGGATGAACCCGGTCGCCAACAGGCTCAGCCCGCCGAGGATCAGCGCGAGGCCATGGACCATCTTCCGGCTCGTCACCTTCGCCAGCGGCGGCAGCGCGAAGGCCACCAGGAAACAAACGATCGAGTACCAGGCAAAGGTCTGCCCACCGAAGACCGAGCCTTTGTCGAACGCCGGAGACTGCGGATCGACCGTGCCGAAAATCTGCTGCGCGGTCGCGAGTCCGAAGAACATCCACATGCAGAACAAACCGAGCCACGTGAAGAACTGAACCACCGCGAGCTGCTTCATCGTCTTCGGCATTTCCTTCAGCGCGGTGGAAACCTCCGGGCCGCTGAGGACAAACCCGATCGCCGCGCCGATGCCCGCTCCGGCGAGGATGTGCGAGGGGGTTAGATGCTTGTCCACCAAGGCCCCACGGGCCACGCCCAGCAGGGCCCCGGCAACCGCCCCGAGCAACGGAAACATCGGCTTGAACTCAAAGCCGCGATGCTTCCGTTTCTCCGCTAGAAAAGCCTCCATGTTCTCCGGCGGATACTCCTTGCTGGTGAGCACGGTCACCAGCACCGCCAGCAGGAAGGCGACGGCTCCGAGTTTGAAGGCCCAGACCACCGACATCGGAATGCCGTTCGCCGCATTTCCCGTGACTCCGTAGTGATCAAGAATCGAAGGCAGCGCGTTCGCCAGCGCGGCCCCAATGCCGATGAAGAAGCTCTGCATCACGAAACCGGTGGTCCGCTGCTCCGGCGGTAGCTTGTCCGACACGAAGGCGCGGAACGGCTCCATGGAGATGTTGATCGAGGCATCCAGCACCCAGAGCATCGTCGCCGCCACCCACAGAGCCGGAGACGCGGGCATGAAGAACAGCGCGATCGAGGCCAGAACTGCGCCGACGAGGAAATACGGGCGTCGCCGACCGAGCCATGTCCAGGTGCGGTCGCTCATCGAACCAATGATCGGCTGGATCAGCAGTCCGGTCATCGGTCCCGCCAGCCACAGGATCGGGATCTTCGAGGCATCCGCTCCGAGCTTCGAGTAGATCGCGCTCATGTTGGCAAGCTGGAGGCCGAATCCGAACTGGATCCCCAGAAAGCCGAAATTCATCGAGAAAAGCTCCCAGAACGAGAGGCGTGGTCGGTGCTGCATGGGTTTGAAAGGTTTGGTCTCTCTAGCCGC
>JAIXVN010000539.1 GCA_027483005.1 Verrucomicrobiaceae bacterium | reverse complement strand
GTAGAAGCTCCGGGCCCTTTCCTTCAGCAGAGACTCGAACTCGCGGTCACCGGTCGCACGGGCGTAGTCGAGCATCTGGGCGAGGGCGAAGGCGCTTTCCGGGTGAAAGCCGCATCGCACCGGCCAGTCGAGCTTGGGCAGGTAGGCCTTGGCGAGGGCGGTGAGTTCCTGTTCCAGCGGAGTGAAGTTCGCGGCCCAGGTGCGGCCATCGGGATCGTCCCAGCCGTGGAGTTCGGTGGCGAGCCGCAGCGCCCAGGCCCAGCCGTACATCCGCTCGAATCCCCGATTCTCCTTCTGTTTGAGATAGTCGGTCTCCGCTTGCAGTCCGTCGGCGGTGAGGCGCTTGTTCAGCACGCCCCTGACCTCGGGGGCGAAGCTGGCCTGTGGGAAGCGTTTCAGGAGGCGCAGCAGCATCCAGTGGCCATGGACCGACGAGTGCCAGTCGAAGTGGCCGTAGAAAACCGGATGCATGCCGCGCGGCGTCTTCAGGTCCTCCGGGCCGGTGGTCACGTGGCCGGTCTTGTTGGGAAATTCACGATCGATTCCCGCCAGCGCGAGTTTCACGAAGCCTTCCGCCTGTCCCAGGGTCATGGACCTTTCCTGGCCGAACGCGATGGGAACGACAAGCACGGCGAGCAGACAGAGCAAACTGATCCGGGTCATGGGCAAGAGGATGCGCTCCTCCTTCTTCCGGTAAAGCCGGATCCGCTTCCGGGAGACCCGGTCGCGCGGAAACGCATTCCCCGTCGTGCTGGAGTGCGCACGACGGGGCTGGGTTTGTTTTGCGCTTCTGCGGACTTTGGGCCTGACGCGACCGGAGTCAGCGGAAAGGGTTCGAAACGACCTTGGAGCAGGGGCCGGTGTCCTCCTCGCCCGGGCGGGTCTTCACGGCGCAGCGGGTCGGCTCTCCACAATAGGGACAGCGGAAGCGGTTCAGGAGCAAGGTGCTCAGCGACACTCGCAGGCGATAGCTGCCGAGAAAGGTCCGGGCCCTGGCATTCTTCTGGCAGGCCTTCGATCCGAGAGGGGGCATCCGGCAGAGCGGGCAGTTCACGCTGCCTGCGGCCATCTGCTGGAGGATGGCGAGGATCAGGGTGGCGCTGGCAAAGGTCAGACCGGCCATGGCGAGGAAACGGTCGTAGGTCAGGAAGGCCGCCAGCAGAAGTCCGGAGGTGGTCACGGCGAGCAGCAACAACGCCAGCCAGGAAAAGGCATTGAGGCGATGGATGATCAGCTGGCTGCGGCGACGGAAACGGTGCATCAAACTTCTTGATTAGTTCAAGACAATCGATCGAGGCGATTGATGTAAATACAAATAGGGTAAAAAGGGCAGGTTTTTGCTCATGGAGCTGCGGCACAAGGGTGCGGCTCCGGAGGCCCATGGCTGGGTCACACGCCCTCGGTCATCCCGCAGCGGCCTCAGCGCTTTTTCCGGAGGAAGGGAGGGATGTCAAGGTCATCGCCATCGACCAGGTTCGGGGATTCTCCGGCGAATCGTCCGCGTGGTCCGGCATCGAAGGAAAGCTCGGCCTGTCCGGCAGAGGGTTTCGAATGGGCCTTCGGGGGCGCCGGTTCCAGACGGATCAACGGGATGGGCTCTTCGCCGATGGGTTCCGGTTGTTCCGAGGAAATGAACTCAGGTTCGTCATCGAGCCATTCCGGCTCCACCACCTCGAGTTCCGCGGGTTCGTCGGAGTATTCGAACGTCGCCGGGGAGGGCAGTGGTTCGCTGACTTCCTCCGCGATGACGATTTCCTCGACGGCCGGGGCTTCCTCGGGTTCGACCACTTCCTCGATGCTCGGTTCGGGTTCGGGTTCGAACGGCTCCGGTTCGATGATGGGCTCCGGAATGGGCTCCGGAATGGGCTCCACGCGAGGAGCCGGTGAGGGAGCTGGCTCCGCGAAGGGGCGATCGTCGAAGAGCGAGGCCGTGGCGGGAGCGGCGGACTGCTTGCTGCGGGGCTTCTCGGGCCCGGCCTTCGGAAGGGCTGGGGGAGCTGCGATGACGGGAGTTGAAGCTGGAACCGGGACGGCGAAGCTCTCGGGCGGGGAAAGAATGGCATCCTCGGCCTCCGCTCGGCTGAGGGAATCACGCGAGGCCGCGGCGAGCGAGTCCTCGGGAAGCGCACTGATCAGGGTGATGCTGAGATTGTCGCCCATGGTGGGGTCGATGGCCGCACCGAAGAGGACGTGGGCCTTTTCCGGCACGTACTTCTGGAGGCTTTTCATCAGCAGTTCGACCTCATAGAGCGTGAGGTCCTCGCCGCCGCTGAGGTGAACGAGAACGGTGCGGGCTTCCCTGAGCAGGGCGCCTTGATCGAGGAGCGGGCTGGCGAGGGCGTTGCGAAGGGCGCGCGCGGCACGATCCTTGCCGTTGGCAAGACCGGAGCCGAAGAGGCAGCGCGAGCGGTTGGTCCGCAGGGCGCTCATCAGGTCATCGAGCCCGACGTTGATCAGCCCGGGGCGGACGACGAGGCGGATGACGGCCTTGATCGACTCGCAGATCATCTTGTCGGCGGCGGAGAAAGCTTCGTGGATGCCCTGCTTGGCAAGGACCAGCTCGCCCATGCGGTTGTTGTCGAATGTCACGAGGGCGTTGGAAAGGACGGCGAGTTCATTCAGCGCGGTCTCCGCCTGTTCGCGGCGGCGGAGTCCTTCGAAGGCGAAGGGCATGCTGGCGAAGACCACCACGAAGGCTCCTTCCTCGCGAGCGATGCGGGTGAGGATCGGAGCCGCTCCGGAACCGGTGCCGCCGCCGAGTCCGGCGCAGATGAAGACGATCGGGCGGCCCTTCAGGGAGGCGCGAATCTCGTTTTCGGATTCCAGCATCGCCTGCTGGCCAAGCTCGGGGTCGCCTCCAGCGCCGAGGCCTTTGGTCAGATTGCGACCGAGCTGGATCTTTTCGCCGGCCACGCAGCCGGAAAGGGTGCGGATGTCGGTGTTCAGCGCGAGCAGTTCGGCTCCGTCGAGCCCATCAAGGGCCACGCGTTCGAGCATGTTCGCCCCCGCGCCGCCGAGGCCGATGATTTTCACCGACGAGGTGGGGATGGTGTTCTGTTGTTCGCGATCGTAGGAAATCATGGTGGGAAAGAAGGTGAGGATGAATGCGCTGGTTCAGCGGCCGAAGGGCCAGAGGGAACGGGCGATCCGGCCGAGGCAGCCGGAGGGCTTGACCCGCTCAGCGTCGACGATCTGGGCGTAGCGGATCAGGCCGAGGGCGGTGGTGTATTGAGGCTCCTTGAAGCTCGACTGCACGCCGCTGAGTTCGGGCGGCTCGGGGCGGTAGATGTCGCGCCCGAACACATCGAAGGCCAGTTCGCCGAAGCCGCGCATCAGGCTGGTGCCTCCGGAGAGGAAAATGCCGGTGCCGATCTGCTCGACCGAGCCTTCCGGGAGTCGGCGTTTCACCAGGCGGAGCGTTTCCTCAAGTCGCTGACGGATCACCTCGTTGAGCAACTGGCGGCGGACTTCCGCCTCCGCGAAGCCCTTGTCGTCGATCACCTTCACGGATCCGACCGATCGGGCTGGATCAGACGAGGCATCGCCTTCCTTGATCTTGAGGCTCTCGGCCTTGGTGAAAGGAAGCCCGGTGACGAGATGAATGTCGTTGGTGACATGGTCGCCGCCGACCGGGATGCAGCCGGACGCGGCGATCGCGCCGTTGAGATACAGGGCGTAGTCGGTGGTGCCGCCGCCGATGTCGATGACGAGTGCGCCGCGCTCGCGGTCGTCCCGGGAAAGCGCGACCTGGGCGACCGCAATCGGGGCGAAGACGACATCATCGACGTCGAGCGGCATTTCGCGGACGCACTTGATGCTGTTCTGGATGCGCGTGCCGATGCCGTGGACCACATGGAAATCCGCCTCAACCTTGCGGCCGAAGAGCCCGATCGGGCTGGTGGCCTGCTCCAACCCATCGAGGCGGAACTGGCGGACGATGCTGTGGAGGTAAACGTGGTCCGGCGGGATATGGACTTCCCGCGCGATGTCCTTGGCCTCCTGGACGTGCTCGGGGGCGACCTGTTGTTCGCCTTCGGGCAGGCGGAAGGTGCCGACGTTGTTCTCGCCGACGATGTGAGAGCCGGTGATGGAGAGGTACACGCTGCCGATCTCGACATCGCTGGCGTCCTCGGCCTTGGCGAGCGCATCCTTCACGCAGGCCCGCGCCTGGGGGAAATCGTAGATCTCGCCCTTGCGGACGCCGGCGGATTTCGTCATGCCGACTCCGAGGATCTTGACCGCGCCGTCGGACTTCACCTCACCGACGATCATGCAGGTCTTGCTGGTTCCGATCTCGAGTCCAACGTGGATTTTCGTGCGTGCCATACTGAAGGGGGAGGTGGGGATCAGCCCCGGTTGAGAAGTGCTTTCAGATCCTTGGAACGACGGTCCTCACGGATTTCCTGATGGGTGGGCTCCGGGACCGGGATGGCGCGTGGAGGCGGGGCCTCATCGCGGGTGGTGATCGGGATGTTGCGCTCGGGAATCAGGTTGATGGTGGCGATGCCGTAGCCCTGGCGGACCGCATGATCAAGCGCGGTGGCAAGGTCGCGGATCTGCCGGTCCTGATCGCGGAAGCCGATGGTGGCGACCGTTCCGTTTCGCGTGGTGAGCTGCATTGACCAGGGGTTTGTCTGTTCCAGGTGGTCGATCCAGCGGAGGGCCTCCGGATCGGATTCGATGGCCACGCTGAGCAGCCGGAAAGCGCGCTGGAGTTCCGGATGGCTGGCGGCCTGTCCTGCGGTCAGGGTCTTGCCTTCAGCTTGGGTGGGGACGAGGATCACCGGCAGATCACGGGCCGTCTGCCACTGGAGCGACGGGCAGGGATAGACAAAGCCGCTCGGATCGACCAGCAGGCTGCCGGGGTGTCGGACGGTTGAGGGGTCGGTGCCACTCGACGCGATCCAGGCGCGTGGTGTGCGTGCCTTGATCTGCACGTCGAGGGTGGAAGGAAGCCGACGTTCCACGAAAACCTCGGAGATCTCCGGCCGGGCGGCGAGACGTTCATGAATGAGATCGGTGTCCAGCTTGAAAAGGTTCGCGCGGAGGTCAATCGACGCGATCATGGCGACATCAGCCTCATCGAGAGCCTCGTTTGGATTGAGCTGCACCAGCCTGAGCTGGAACTCCGGATTGTGGAGAAACGCGCGCTGGATGCCGAGCCAGACGCCCCAGCCGGCGGCTCCGACCATCGCGAGGATGAGCGTGTATTTCATGCCACGACCGCAGAGCTTGAGGAAGCTGAACCAGGCGATGCGTGGGGACATGACACGCACCTCGAGGCGCTTCATGCGGGAGCGTTGGCGGGAGTTGCTGGTGCGGCGTTTGAACATGGCGGTCGGGGTCAGACGTTCGTGCGAAGGCTCAGCGAAATTTCAGCGATGCGGAGGCAGAGGTCGGCGAAGGCAATCCCGTGCGCGGCGGCGGACTTCGGCAGCAGGCTGGTTTCGGTCATGCCGGGGATCGTGTTCGCCTCGAGGACAAAGGGGCGGTTCCGGGCGTCGAGCAGGACATCGACGCGTGAGTAAACCTCGATGCCGAGCGAGCGGTGTGCGGCCAGGGCGGCGGCCTGCACGGCGGCGGTGGTTTCCTCATCGAGGTCGGCGGGGCAGTAGTAGTCGCTGCCGACGCCACCGCTGAGCCAGGGATACTTGTTCGACATGTCGTAGAACCCGGAGCGCGGCGCGATGTGGACGATCGGCATCGCGGTGTCGTCGAAGATGCCGACGGTGAGTTCTTTTCCTTCGATGAACTGCTCGACGAGGATGTCGTTTCCATAACGTGCGGCATCCTCCATCGCAGCCAGGGCATCGGCCTGATCGCGGACGATGTGGACGCCGACGCTGGAGCCCTCGCGCGGCGGCTTCACCACGAAAGGTGCTGACATTTCGGGGAGCTTCACACCGGAGGAAACATCGACGATTTCCGCAAGCGGGGTCGGGACCTGGTGGGCGAGGAAGCGGGCCTTGGCGAGATTCTTGTCGAAGGCGAGTCGGCTGCTGGCGGCTCCGGCTCCGGTGTAGGGAATGCCTTTCGCCTCAAGGAGGTCCTGGAGCTGGCCGTCCTCGCCGAAGGTGCCGTGGATGACGTTGAAGGCGAGACCGGTGCCTTCGGGGAGATCGATTTCCTTGCCGGTCACATCGACGCCGACCGCGTTCAAGCCGCGTTCCTGGAGGGCCTTGAGCACGGCCTTTCCGGAGGCCAGGGAAACCTCGCGCTCGGAACCGGGGCCGCCCATGAGGACGGCGATGAGAAGGGTGGGATCGATCATGGGGTCAGAAGGTGAATTCGTCGTCGCCGAGGATCTTGACCTCGGGTTCGAGCTCGATGTTGCGTTGTTCGCGGGCGGTGGCGCGGACGGTTTCGATCAGGCCGAGCACGTCGCTTGCCGAGGCTCCGCCGGAGTTGACGATGAAGTTGCCGTGGATGTCGGAAACGGCGGCCTTGCCGTGTGAGGAGCCTTTCAAACCGAGCTCATCGACCAGCTTTCCGGCCGGTGTGGATTCGGGGTTCTTGAACATGCAGCCGGCACTGGCGGCGATCGGCTGGGAGCTGCGGCGCTTGGCGCGGGAGGCATCCCAGCGTTCCTTGATGTGCTCGGCGGAATCGGGCGTGCCCTTGAAGACTGCCTGCAAGGCGAAGTTTCTCCGCAGGTCCGGGACGTTGCGGTAGTGGGCCACGATCTCCTCGCGGCTGCGGGTGCGGATCTCGCCGTCCTCGTCGAGGAAGGTGACGCTGACGACCTGGTCAAAGGTCTCGATGCCCATCGCCCCGGCGTTCATGCGGAGAGCGCCGCCGACATTTCCGGGGATGCCTTCCATCCACTCGAAGCCGCCGATGCCCGCGTCGCCCGCCGTGCTGGCGAGTTTTTTCAGACGGACTCCGGCTCCGGCGACGAGCAGGCCATCGACGACCTTCACTTCGGAAAAAATTCCGCCGTTGGGATGGATCACCGCGCCGCGGATGCCGCCGTCGCGGACGAGAAGGTTCGAGCCGCGGCCGACGACGCGAACGGCGATGCTACGATCCCTGCAGTAGTTCACCAGCGCGGCGAAGGCCTCGAAGGAGTGCGGCTCCAGCCAGAACTGGGCCGGGCCGCCGACGAGCATGGTCGTGTGGCGGCGCATCGGTTCGTAAAGCTTGCCGTCGATCTCGCCTTTCGGAACGAGGGCCAGCATTTCATCAAGTGTCTTCAGGTCGCGCGCGATCTTCGTGCCGGCCTCGTGAACATTGCCCGCGCCGAGGGTGATGAGCAGGTCGCCTTCCTCCAGCGCGTTGCCGACGCTGTGGTGGGCGATGGAGAGGTCGGGCACCGAGGTGACCTTGATGTCGCCGTGCCTTCTAACAGCCTCGACGATCGTCTCGCCGCTGATGCCGGGGATCGGCAGCTCGCTGGCGGCGTAAACGGAAGTGATGAACACCCGGTCGGCCGCCTGCAGGGCCTTTCCGAAATCATCGGCCAGGGCCTGGGTGCGCGAGTAGCGGTGCGGCTGAAACAGCACGACCACGCGACCCGGTTTCAACGAACGCGCGGTCTGCAGCGTGGCGGCCAGCTCGGACGGATGGTGGCCGTAGTCGTCGATGATGCGGATGCGCGAGGAAAGATACTTCGTTTCGAAACGGCGCTTGGCTCCGGCGAAAGTGGAGAGCGCACGGGCTGTTAGAGCGAAGTCCGCGCCGCAGCCGTCGGCCAGGGCGATCGCGCCGAGGGCGTTGAGGACGTTGTGGCGGCCGGGAATGCCGAGTTCGATGTCGCCAAGCACCTCGCCGCGACGAAGCACGGTGAAGGCGCTGGAACCACGCAGCTCGCGGAGGTCGGTGGCCACGTAGTCGGCGTCCGACCAGCCATACGACACCGAGTTTTCACGCGGACCACAAAGCTCGGCGGCGACCGGGTCTTCCTTGCAATAAACGATGCGTCCAGTCGTCTGCGACATCATCTGCGAGAACACCTCGCGGATGTGATCCAGATCGCGGTAGAAATCGAGATGCTCGGCCTCGATGTTGAGCACGATGGCATGCTCGGGATGATAGAGTGCCAGCGTGCCGTCGCTTTCATCGCCTTCCGCGACCATGAACTCGCCCTCCTCGGACCACTTCGCATTCGCGCCGAGGATCGGGATTTCCGCGCCGACGTAGTGGCTCGGGGAAAGCTGGGCCTCGCGGAGGATGTGGGCGGTCATCGACGAGGTGGTCGTCTTGCCGTGGGTCCCGGAGATGATGATGCCTTTCTTGGTATGAAGAATGGCGGCGAGGCATTGGGCCCGCTTCAGCAATTGGATCCCGGCGGCCTGGGCGGCGGCGTAGGCGGGGTTTTCCGGACGGATGGCCGACGAGAAAACGACCAGGTCGGCTCCGCGCGCGGCTTCGGCGGTGTGTGGTGAGGAAAACTGCAGGCCGAGCTTCTGCATGCGCTCGGTTTCCGCCGTCGTGACGCGGTCCGACCCGCTGACCTTGTGGCCCATGCCCAGCAGCAGCAGGGCGAGCCCGCTCATGCCCGATCCGGCCACGCCGATGAGGTGGATGTGCAGCGGTTGGCTGCGGTCGGTCAGGCGCTGGCTGAGAACATTCATGTCAGGAAAGGGTCGCTTCGATCGCGTCGCAGACCCGGACGGAAGCATCCGGAACATCAAGCTCGCGCGCGGCTTGTGCCATGCGCCCGTGGGTTTGCAAGTCGTTCAAAATGCCGGAAGCGAGTTGCGCCAGTTTCGCCGCATCCAGGTCGCGTTCCTGGACCAGTTCGGCCGCGCCTGCGTCGCTGAAGACTTCGGCATTCTTCGTCTGGTGGTCGTCGGCGGCGTAGGGGAAGGGGACCAGGATCGAGGGCAGCCCGGCGTGGGCGATTTCCGTCAGGCTGGAGGCACCGGAGCGGGCGATGATCAGATCGGACGCGGCATAGGCCAGGGCCATCTTGTCGCAGAATCCGACGACGCGGTAGTTGTCGCGATTCCCCACGGTCTGTTGCACCCGTTCGAGATCGGCCGTGCCGGCGATGTGGAGGATCTGGATGTCGGCGGGAAACAGTGCGGCGCTTTCGGCGGCGAGGTCGTTGAGGCGTTTCGCGCCCTGGCTGCCGCCCATCACGAGAAGGACCGGCTTCTTCGGATCGAGCCGGAAGGCCTCGGCCCCCTCCGCTCGCGAGGGCAGGTGGACCATTTCATCGCGCACCGGCGTGCCGGTGACGACGATCTCGCGCTGCTGGAAAAAAGGCCTCGCCGCCTCCATGCCGAGAAACACCCGGTTGCAGAAGCGGCTCGTCAGCACGTTCGCCCGGCCGGGTCGCGCGTTTGAGTCATGCACGAAGGTCTTCAGTCCCATCCGGTGTCCGGCCAGCACTGGCGGCAGGGAAGTGAAGCCACCCATGCCGAGCACCGCGTCGGCGTCGAACTGATTGAGCAGCCGTTTGCACTGGCGCGTCGTTTTCCAGAGCTTCCACAGGAAAGGCAGCATCTTCGGTGAAAAGGTCTTCGGTTTCGCCACCGCCTCGATCGCCTCGAAGCTCAGGCCGCGATACTTGGCGGAAGCCTCGCGATCGACCTTCTTCTGGGAAATCAGCAACAGCGGTCGGTGTCCACGCGCCTGCAGGGTCTCGGCCACGGCGATTCCTGGGAACAGGTGGCCACCCGTGCCACCACATGCGATCACGACCTTGAGGGACTTCGACACGACTCTTCGATGCTGGGATAACTTTCCGCGAACACGGCCGGAAATGCTCCCGATGGAAACTGCCGCCGCGCCTAGGCGAAATGTGCAACACTTCCTGATTATCAGGCAATGCCTAAAACCCGAAGCTGTTCGAAAAAGTGGGCTTTTCCCGGCGCGCGATGCGGGTCTTGGCAGGGGGCGATCTAAGATGCTCCGGCCTCCTGCGTTCCCACTTCATGGATACCACAGAAGAACCGTTCGAGCAGCTCGGTCATCAAGGAACCGAATCAAAACCCGGGCGGCGGAAGATTGGCTTTTGGTCGAGGATCGGTGGTGGATCGCTGACCATCGCGATTCTCGTGCATGTCATCCTGCTCATCGCCGGGGCCTTCATCATGTTCCGGTACATCCAGCCGGCGGAGAAGACCGTCGATTTCATGCCTCCCGGCGGCGGTGGCGGCGGTGGTGGCAGCGAGCGCGGCCTGGAGCACGAGTTGAAGAAAAAGCAGCGTGCGCAGATCACTCCCAGCAGCCACGTGAAGCGGGTTTTCGCTGAAGGAGCGGTCTCGAATTTCTCGATTCCGGACCCGGGCGACAGCTTCGGGGAAATGTCGTCCCTCAGCTCCATCAGCGGCGGTGGCCTTTCCGGTGGCTTCGGCGGTGACGGCACTGGCGATGGTCTCGGAAATGGCAGCGGTGGAGGAAAAGGTGACGGCAAGGGGCTCGGCTTCGGCGGCGGCGGGAAGGGCAATCCCTTCGGCCTGATCGATTCCACGGTCGAGGCGTTGGTTGGCACCTTCTACGACCTCAAGCAAACCGACGATCGCAAGCCCACCGGCCTCTCCAACGAGCAGGTCAAGGAGGTCATCCGCGATTTCACCAGCCGGGGTTGGAAGGAGCGCTCTCTTTCCAAGTTCTACAAGGCCCCACAAACGCTCCGCCAGAACCGGATCTACATCCCCAAGATGGGGGCGGATGCCGCACCGGCGGCTTTCGGATGCGGGAAGGAGGTGCAGCCCAGTCGTTGGATGGTCGTCTATCGCGGCGTGGTCAGCCCGCCGACGACCGGTCGCTACCGCTTCGTGGGCGCGGGCGACGACGTGCTCGTGGTCCGTTTCAACCACCGCCATGTCTTCGACTACGGCTACACTTCCGGCACCACGGGCATTCAACTCAGCGGCATCCTGCCGGTCCTGCGCGGTGAAACTGAGAATCGGGATCTGGCGAAAAAGCTGAAGGACTCCCCCATGAAACTGCCCCTCACCCTGCTCCAGTATGACACCACCCGGAACTGGAACGGCGACATCGGAGGCCTGGCGGTGGGGCCCGAGTTCGAGGCGGTCGCGGGAAGGTCCTATCCGATCCAAATTCTCATCAGTGAAATCCCCGGCGGGCTGTTCTGCGCCTCATTGCTGATCGAGGAGGTGGGAACGAGCGGTGAAAAAAACCCGGTCGGACTTCCGGTTCTGCCGTTGTTTCGGCTCGACGCCAGCCTGCCGGAGACTTCAAGGTCCGACAACTCTCCACCCTACGATGCCCAAGGACCGGTTTGGAAATTCGTAAGCGGGGGCAGGGATCTCGACTTCTAACCTCAAATTTCCTCGCAAAAGCGTCCTCGACCCCGACTCACTCTGGAGTAGCTTTCCCCGACGCCTCTTCAGCTTGACAAGCTCCGCTGTCATGAAACAACCGTCCCGTCTTTCTGTATGGCCTCACTAAAATCCAAGCACTACGCGCACCTCCTGTGT
>JAIXVN010000513.1 GCA_027483005.1 Verrucomicrobiaceae bacterium | reverse complement strand
GTGACGATGTTGACGGTGGTCGCTCCGGTGCTGGTCAGGGTGATGTTCTGGGAATCGTAGGTGCCAGTGACCGGAGCGGAACCGGAGAGGCGGATGGAAAGCGTGCCGCTCGCATTGCCGCCGGTCTGGGCGAAGGAGGCCGTCGAGCCGAAGGTGGTGCCGTCGCTTGAAACCTCGAATCCGGCGGGCGCGGTGGCCACCAGATTGGCGGTGAGGCTGCTGCCGGAGACTGAGAAGGTCTGAGCGCTGGAGGCAGTGCCGTAGGTCGTGGTGAAGGCGCTCGCCGTCGCTGCACCGGTGAGGCTTGGGGTTGCCACCAAGGTCGCGTCAGCCCCCGCAATGACGAGGGCGGTCGTGCTGTTCGTCGGATTGACCGTGTTGATCGGTCCGGTGGGCCATGAGCCGTCCGCATCGGTGTTGAAACCGACAAGCGTGTTGTTCGATACGCTGCGTTGCTCGATTCTCCGAACGCCATTCGCGTTGTTGTTCGGAATGATTGCGTTCCAGGTTCCTGCCGTGGTCGTGTAGGCGGCCGGGACGCTTGCGATGGTCGCGGCAATGGATTCGATCGGAGTGATGGCCAGGGGGCGGCCCGTGCCGGCGGTGTTGTCATAGATGACCGCCAGGTTCTTCGCTGTGCCGCTTGAAGTGCTCCGGAGAAAGGAGCCGTTGTTCGCGCCCGCCGAAGCGGAAAAGGCGAGAACCTTGATCGACACATCGAGCGCCCTGCGGAACAAGACGGTGCCCGAGGTGTTCGCGATCGTGATGCTGGGGAAGACGAGATTGCCAGCGGTGAATCGACCGTTTCCGCTGTTCACGAAGCCAAACCATCCGGTGTAGTTGCCGCTGGTATCCGTGGTGAAGGTTTCAAAGGTGCCCGCATTCGTGACGCTTGGGCTGGACGTCGTAGAGTAGGTCGATCCGGAGGCGCTGATCAAAAGAGGATTGCCCGCTCCAGGATTGGTGGTGCCGAAGTCAACCGATGCACCACCCGTCGATGCATTGGTCGCTCCCTGAGCGTAATAGCGGTAAGTCGTGCTGGGCGTGAGACCGGACACCGTCGCCCGGAACATCACTGGCATGCGGCTGGATGTGCCGCTGGCCATGAACTGGGGAGTGAGGACCGACGTGAATCCGGACTGAGTCAGATTCTGGGCGTGAACGCTGCCGAGCATCGGCACGGCTGCGGAAAACAGGGAGAGGAGATATCTCCTCAAGGGATTTGTTCTCATGGAGGTCAGGGGTGCGAGGTGGAAGGGGGTGGATGACTGGAAGCGGGACAGTGAGTTTCCCATCCCGTCGTCGTGGCTTGCCACGAATTGATATCCGGTCGGGACGGATCCGTTATCACTGCCAAGCTCCAGCGGTTCGAATGAGCCATCAACCCATCCTGAGTGACAGCTTGGACACTTGCCGGCCTCGAGTTCGGATCGAGCTCAATGAGGCAATCGATTCCAACCGCCTCGTTTGCGGCGCGCATTGTGAAGAAACCGTCACATGCGGCGAGCGGCGGCAGAGTCAATTGCTCGATTAAACTGCTCTCAACACCCGCTGGGCGTGGTGTTTACATTTTCGATTTGATCAATACATTCCCGCCCGGCGGCTGAAACTTTGTTCGCCAGCCCGACTTCCGATGACATCCGCCAGTCTTGATTCCTCTCCAGCTTCCAACGTGCCGACCGTTTCCGGGTTGTTGCCCGCGATCCGGGTCCGCAGTTTGGATTTCTGCTACGGAAGCAACAAGGTTCTCAAGGACATCACGCTGGATGTGCCGAGCAACAAGGTCGTGGCCTTCATCGGGCCCTCCGGTTGTGGAAAAACGACCCTGCTGCGCTGTTTCAACCGCATGTGCGACCTGGTGCCGGATGCCCGTGTAACCAAGGGTGAGATCATCATCGATGGCGTGAACATCGCCGACCGCTCGATCGACCCGGTCCAGCTCCGTCGCCACGTCGGCATGGTGTTCCAGAAGTCGAATCCCTTTCCGCGCAGCATTTATGAAAATGTGGCCTACGGCCCCCGCACTCTTGGGGAAAAGCGGTCGTCGGTGCTCGATGAGGTGGTCGAGCGTTCGTTGCGCCGCGCCGCGCTTTGGGACGAGGTGAAGGATCGCCTTCACGAAATGGCCACCGGGCTTTCCGGAGGACAGCAGCAGCGGCTGTGCATTGCGCGGACCATGGCGGTGGACCCGCAAATCATCCTGATGGATGAGCCCTGCTCCGCACTCGATCCGATCGCCGCAGCCTACGTCGAGGACCTGCTCCTTGAACTCAAGGAGCACTACACCATCGTCATCGTGACCCACAACATGCAGCAGGCCACCCGCGTTTCCGATCGCACGGCCTTCTTTTGTCTCGGCGAACTTGTGGAGTATTCCGGAACCCGGGAGATGTTTGAAAACCCTGCCAACAAGCGCACCGACGACTACCTCACCGGCCGGTTCGGCTGAAATCTCCTCCCATGCAGCATCACATTCTCAAGGACTTTGATCAGGCGATGAACACCCTCCGTGGAGAGGTGCTGACCATGGCCGGCCTCGCCCGTGTCAATCTCGAGCGCGCCATGCAGGCGCTCTTCGATCGGAATCTCGAACTCGCCAACGCGGTCATCGCCGATGACAACGAGGTCGATGAACTGGAGCGTCGGGTCGATCAACTCGGCATGGATGTGCTGGTCCGCTTTCATCCGGTGGCCAGCGACCTGCGGCTGGTGGTGACGGCGATGAAGATCTCGATGAACCTCGAGCGCATTTCCGATCACGCGGTGAACATTTCCAAGCGTGCCCGGAAACTCTGCGCCTCGCCGGTGCTGCCGGACGTGAACCTACTGGAGCCGCTCTACACGCTGGCCGATCACCTGCTGCGCGATGCCATTTCCGCCTTCAGTGATCGCAATGCCGTGCTCGGCGAGTCCCTGCATGCCCGCGACAAGGAACTCGATCGCCTGCATCGCGATGCCACGGCGACCTTTGGTTCCCGCATCGAGGAATCCGGCCGCAGCGAGGAGTATCTCCATCTGATCCTCATTGTCCGCTCGCTGGAGCGGGTGGGGGACATGGCCAGCAACATCGGCGAGAACGCCGTGTTTCTCGACGTGGCGAGGGACATCCGACACGACCCTGCACGAAAGACCAGGCTTCCGGTCACGGAGGGTTGATCAGGCGGAGAGCCGGATCGCACCGGAGTCCGGATCGATGAAGCGTGCCCAGCTTGCGGCGGGCAGGCCGTTTTCACGGATGCCGAAGAGCGGCTTCCAACGAGGGGCCACCGGCTTGTGCAGCGGATGCATGTCGGCCTCCTGGGGCAGCTTGTTGGCCTTGCGGGTGTTGCAGCGGACGCAGGAGGTGACGATGTTTTCCCAGGTGGTGCGGCCGCCTTTCTGGCGGGGGATGACATGGTCGAGATTGAGCTGCGGCTCCGGCAGTGACTTCGCGCAGTACTGGCAGGTGAACTGGTCGCGCAGGAACACATTGCGGCGGGTGAACTTCACCTCCAGTCGCGGGATCTTGTCGTAAAGCCCGAGCACCAGGATGTTCGGCACGCGCACTGCCAGGCGGACGGTGTGGATGAACTCGCCGTCGTCCGAGGCCTTGGAGTAGTCCATCCACGATCCGAAGTCATGGGTCTGGAACTTGTTTTCGCCATCGGTCTGCACCACCCGGGCGTGGCCGACACAGAGCAGATGCAGGGCCCGTCTGACGCTGCACGTTTGAACCGGCTGCCAATACCGGTTGAGGACGAGAACGGGCTGATCGAGGACGGTATCCATACTCCTTTCCCAACAATCGCCCGGAAGCTAACAAAGAACCGCAGGTCGGCAACTCAAAAGGAAGGGGGGAGCCGAATGACGAAGCAGAGGTCGCCACCGCGTTTCTCCTGGCTGACCCGGATTCGGATTGGCGGGTTCCGGATGTGGCGTTTAGCTTTTCGGCAGGCTCTGTTCGAGGGCCGGTCTCTTCCATTTTTGACATGTCTGCCTTCTCAAGAACCCGATTGACCTCCTTGGCGCTAAGCCTGCCCTGCCTGGTTTCCGCAGCGGATGATTCCGCCCTCGTGGCGGTGCCCGGTGAACCTTCGCT
>JAIXVN010000201.1 GCA_027483005.1 Verrucomicrobiaceae bacterium | reverse complement strand
TCGAGCACCGGGAGTTTCGGTCCCTTGTGGGTCTCCGGGGCGGTGGTGGTGGCGTGGGCCATGGGTCGTCGGATAGGAAGGGTTAGAAAGAGACGCAAGACGCAAGACTGGAAGACTCAAGAGGACAGGGCCTGCCTGAAGTCGTCACTTCCTGATTCGTCAAACGGTTCGTCATCTTGTCTTGAATCTTGTGTCTAGGAGTCTTGGGTCTCTTCAAGCCATGTGGATCGTGGCCTTGCCGATGAATGGAGCATCCGGCATCTTCGGATTGGGATTCTTGACGCGGGCGAGGTAGCTCGTCCGCGGGCGGGTACCGATGTAGTTGAGGAGGTCGTAATTGCGATCCAAGTGCCTGCCGCGCTCCATCAGGGACTTGTCACCATCGAGGCGGTTGCCGAAGCTGATGGCGCTGGCCGGGCAGGCCTCCTGGCAAGCAACCTTCACCGAATCGACCGGGATACGGAGGGTGGCGGTGGTGACCGACATCTCGGTCGAGTCCTTGCCGGCGACAAGAGCCTCCTGCTTCTGGCCGCGCTTCTGACGGATCTTGGCATCCTTCAGGCGCTGCACGCAGTAGGTGCATTTTTCCATCACACCGCGCATGCGAACGGTGACGTTCGGATTGCGCTGGAGGTGCGGGGCCTCTCCGACCTGCTTCTCGCCGAACGGACCCTTGTAGAGGTTGTGGGCGATGAGCGGGTTGCGCTTGTTGTAGTCGAAGTAGTTGAAACGGCGTGCCTTGTAGGGGCAGTTGTTCGCGCAGTAGCGGGTGCCGATGCAGCGGTTGTAGGCCATCGCGTTGAGGCCGTCCTCGGTGTGGACCGTGGCGTTGACCGGGCAAACGGTTTCGCAGGGGGCGCTTTCACACTGCACGCACGCGACCGGCTGGGGAACGAGCTCCGGGCTGTCGGGGTCGAAGTTGTTGCTCTTGTCGATCGCGAAGTAGCGGTCCATGCGGATCCAGTGCATTTCGCGACCCATGGCGAGCTGCTGCTTGCCGACGATCGGGATGTTGTTCTCGGCCTGGCAAGCGATGACGCAGGCGTTGCAACCGGAGCAGGAGGAAAGGTCGATGGTCATGCCCCACTGATGGAGCGTGTCACTGAGGAGCGGCTCACCGGCCTTGTTCTCCTGCTTGTATAGCGAGATGTTCGGTGGCGCGTGGGCATCGCTGCCCTGGAGCTTCACGTTCTTGAGCTGGGTGGCGAAATCGCCCTTATCGCCCTCCATCGTGGAGATCTCACGGGCGATCGCGCGACCATACATCGCGGCGTGCTCCTGACCGACAGCGAGGGAGTATCTCTTGTCGGTTTTCTCCACCTTGGCACCGGTCGCGAAATAGGGAGTCGAGGAGGTCCGAAGCGGATAGACGTTGACGCCGGTGTTCACTCCGACGCGACCGACGTGAGTCTGGTTGGCGACGTCACGACCGAGTTCGTCATCCTTGTCGTAGCCCTGGCCATAGCCCACCGGGAGAACGATGACATTCTCAGCCTGACCGAAGGCCACGAGGACCGGCAACTCGGCGGTCTTGCCGTTCACGGTCACCTTGATGATCGGAGCGAGGCGATTGCCGCTTTCACCGTCCGGGTGGACGGAGGCGCGATCGGTCTCGATCTGGATGATTTGATCGTAGATTCCGAGTTCCTTGGCGGTCTTCGGCGAAATCAACGCAGCGTTGTCCCAGGCCAGCTTGGTGACTGGATCAGGGACTTCCTGAAGCCATCCGTTGTCGATCCAGCGGCCATCGAACACCGAGGAATCGGTGGCGAACACCACTTCGAGCGACTGGGCGCTTGGAGCCGGGACCGTGGAAAGCGTGGCTGACTTGACCACAGGAGCCGCCTTGGCGTAGGTGGATCCGGCAAGGAAACCATCGCGCAGGAGCTTTTTCCAGGCGACTTCCGTCGCGTCCGCAATGCCCTCGAAGGTCTTGCGAACCGCACCATAGGCCGGCGACGCAGCGCCCTTCTCCCCTTCCCCGTTGAGAAGCTTTCCGTCTTCGGAAAGAAGGGCGAGGAGAAGCTCCAGTTCGGACACGCAGTCCGGATAGAGCGGGAGGATCATCGGCTGGACCACCGTGTAAACGCCATTGGCGCTGCGGGCGTCCGACCACTGCTCCAGATAGTGGGCGGCCGGGATGTGCCACGTGGCCGCGTGCGCGGTGGCGTCGGTGCGGGCCCCGAGGTGGATGGAAAGCTTCGCTTTCGAAAGCGAGGTGGCGAAATCCAGATCGGAAGGAGCATCGAACACCGGGTTCGAAGGCGTGAGGAAAATCACCGTCTCGACGCTGCCACCCTCAAGATCCTTCTTCAGGGAAGCCAGTGTGCCCAGACCTTGATTGCCGGTGACATAGGCGCGGACCGATGTTCCGATGTTGCCGAGCTTGGCATTGATCGCAAGGGCAAGCTGATGCACGGCAGCGGGCTGGCGGGGTCCAACAAGAACGGCCGATTTGCCCGCCGACTTCTTGAGATCCTCAGCCAGAGCCATGATCCAGTTCAGTTCCTTTCCTGCCGCGACGGAGGCCGCATTGCCACCGGCACCGAGAGCGCTGGCAAGTTGGGCAGCGAATACCGCCACCTGGCTGGGAGCCACGCGGAGACGGTGATCCGCCATCCCGCCGGTCAACGAGTAGGTTCCTTCGATCGCGTAAAGCCGGTTCATCCGGCTCGTGTCCGGCTTGCCCTTGTAGTCGTTGCCTTCCGGCTTGCGGCGCTGGGAGAACGCGGCGATCGGGAACGAGGCATCCACGCCGACAAAGTCGCAGTCGAGCGAGACCACCACATTGGCCTTCTCGAAATCCGGCACCAGCGAGATCCCATCGCCAACAGCCGCCGCCGATTCACCGCTCAGGGCTTCGTATTGATAGAACTTCGCGGCTGAGAACTTGGTGGCGAGTTCCTTGGCAAGACGGTTGCGGGTCGGCGAATCATCCGCGCCAAACACGAAGCCGATCTTGGCGGACTTATCCTTCGCCAGCGTCGCGATCACGGCATCGAGATCAGCCCGGCTGGCCTTCTGTCCGCTCTTGATTACGGTGCGTGAACGGGACGGGGAATACAGATCGAGAACGGATGCCTGGGCGAAGGCATCGGTGCCCGTGCCATCGGGATGCAGGGTGTTCGGAGCCAGCTTGGTGGGACGACCCTCGAAGGTGGTGACCACCAGCGGTGTCGCACCGCCGGAACGCGGCATGGCGGACGCGTAGTAAAGTGCCTTTCCTGGAATGATCCATTCGGGAGCCTTGGCGTAGGGAACGATGTAGGTCTCCGGACGACGGCAAGCCGCCATGCCGAATCCAGCCAGCGCCGTGGAAGCCCCCATCAGCTTCAGGAAGGAGCGGCGAGAGGTTTCCATGTCCTCGTCTCCGGACATCTCGGCGGCACCACGCGGAAATTCGCGGGTCAGCCAGGCGCGGAAGCTCGGAGTATCCTCGAGTTGACCCACGGTGCGCCAGGAAACCGTGGTTTCTCCTGCGGGCACTTCGGGGTGTTGCAAAATTCGCTTGCTCATGTCGGCGTCCGGAAAACGGGTGAAAGGGAAATGATCAATGGTGGCAGGTGGCGCACGAAGCCTTCGGTTTGACCTGCCATTGCTCCTTGAGCTTGAGGCCAAGTTCCTCGGTGGTCTTCACACCCAGGGCGGCACCATGCTTGGTGACGTAGTCCTGAGCGTCGTATTTAAGATTGAAGACCTCCTCCAACGGGCGAAGCTTGGTTTCCGGGGCGCGGTGGCACTCGAGACACCAGCCCATGGAGTGGTTCTCGGCCTGATAGACCACTTCCATCTGGTCCACACGACCGTGGCAGCTCTGGCAGGAAACCCCGCGGTTCACGTGGGCGGAGTGATTGAAGTAAACGTAGTCGGGAGACTTGTGGACCCGCACCCACTGGATCGGCTTCCCGTCGTAGCCTGGGTAGGTCACGTCCATTTCGCGATGCAGCGGGGCCAGCTTGGGGCTGTCCTTCTGCACGTGCTGGTGACAGTTCCAGCAGGTGTTCCCGGTCGGGACGTTGGAGTGGCCGGCGACGTCCACAAACGAGTGACAGTAGCGGCAGTCAAGGCCGAGCTGGTCGACGTGGATCTTGTGGGAAAACGGAATCGGCTGGGAAGGCTGGTAACCCACATTCTGGGCCTTCGGAGTCGCGTAATAGGTAACCGCCAGAGCCACCCCTGCGGCGACGCTGACCGCGCAGATCGCGATCTTGAGCGGGAGCAGGTTCGTCCAGCGCGGGAAGAAATTTGCCATGAGGGAGCAGTTGGTGCAGGGGTCAACTAGACGCTTGTGAAATTTGTCACAAGCTTTTTCAGGAGATTTGCGGAGCGAACCGCAAGGCGCGGGCAGGATGCAGTTCGGAGATTTCGTGGCAATGCCAAAAAGTGGAAAATCGCGGATGATTCTCAATCGCCCGATCCAGTTGGAACCTCACTCGCACCGGGACAATGTTTCCCCTGGGAAACACATGGATTCGCACGATTGCGCTTGATCGGGTCAAGCTCGGCAGACAGCGGAGCCAACCCCCTGGCGATCAAGGGAAAATCCGGCAATCGCCTGAAGTTCATCGTCGCTCAGGATCGCTTCGAAAGCCATCCAGGAGCACAGCCTCGGGTCAACAAGGGCGAAGGTTGATTTCCTCAAGGGTCTGGTTCCTGAAACCCGGAAACGAAAAAGCCGGACAGGTTTCCCCATCCGGCTTTTGGATTCGTTGGTCTGGCGCTTGGAAAGCGCCGCCACGAGTTAGAAGTCGCCCATGCCGTGGTCGTGGCCGTGGCCACCGGCGGGAGCTTCCTTCTTCTCGGGCTTCTCGGTGATGAGGCACTCGGTGGTCAGGAGCAGGCCGGCGATCGAGGCGGCGTTCTGCAGGGCGGAACGGGTCACCTTGGTCGGGTCGACGACACCGGAGGCCACGAGGTCCTCATACTTGTCGGTGGCGACGTTGTAGCCGAAGCCGTCCTTGTTGGTCTTGACGTTCTCAACGATCAGCGCGCCTTCGCGGCCGGCGTTGGCGGCAAGCTGGCGGAGCGGAGCCTCGATGGCGCGAGCCACGATGCCGGCACCGGTCAGTTCGTCACCGACGAGCGAGAGCACGCCAACGGCGGCCTGCGCACGGATGAGGGCGGTGCCACCGCCGGGGACGATGCCTTCTTCCACGGCCGCGCGGGTCGCGTGAAGGGCGTCCTCGACGCGCATTTTCTTTTCCTTCATCTCGGTCTCGGTGGCGGCACCGACGTTGATGACGGCCACACCGCCGGCGAGCTTGGCAAGACGCTCCTGGAGCTTCTCGCGGTCGTAGTCGCTGGTGGTTTCCTCGATCTGGCGGCGGATCTGGTTGACGCGGCCCGAGATGGACTCGCTGGAACCGGCGCCTTCGACGATGACGGTGCTTTCCTTGGAGATGGTGACGCGCTTGGCGGTGCCGAGGTCGGCGAGCTCAACGCTGTCGAGCTTGATGCCGAGGTCGTCGGTGATGACCTTGCCACCGGTGAGGACGGCGATGTCCTCAAGCATGGCCTTGCGGCGGTCGCCGAAGCCAGGAGCCTTGACGGCGGCGATGTGAAGGATGCCGCGGAGCTTGTTCACCACGAGGGTGGCAAGGGCTTCTCCTTCGACGTCTTCCGCGATGATGAGCAGCGGACGGCCGGTCTTTGCTTCCTGTTCAAGTAGCGGTAGCATGTCCCTGAGGGACGAGATCTTCTTCTCGTTGATGAGGATGTAAGCGCTGTCGAG
>JAIXVN010000005.1 GCA_027483005.1 Verrucomicrobiaceae bacterium | reverse complement strand
TTGAACTTCGCGTAGTCCCACAGAACGGCGGCGGAATGGCCGGCGGTGCCCCACGAGTAACCCCAGGGCATGTAGGCGTGCTGGTGTTTGTTAGGAGTCTTACATTTCGCGGGATCGGGCTCGAAGGGCCAGAGGTTGACTGCGAAATACGCACCCTCGCTGCCGGGAAAGGCGGTTTTGGCATACCATTTGGCGCGATTCAGATTGCGGTGGAGCACATCGACGAATGGCTCGATCAATTCGGGATGATTGATCGGTCCGGCGGTGAGATAAACCTGCTGGGCGTTGTAGTTCAGCGTGAGCGAATTGTGCCAGCCGCCGAGCTGGTCGAACGCGGCTTGTAGGCCGATCACGTTGCCGCCGGGCCGGGCGAAGGTGCGGAGGAAATACACCATGCGATACCACCAGTTCTGCAAGGTGGGATCGCCGAGCGAGACGCCACTGCGCGACCAGAAAGTCTGCCAAGCTTTCTCGTGATCCGCCACTCCGTTGGCATCCTTCAAAGTGGTTTCCACCAGCTTTACGGCATCTTCCAGCGGCTGCCTGGACTCACGCGAGGTGACCACCGCGATGGCCTGCTTCGAGGCCTCGCGACCGGCGACGACAAAGATGTCCATGCCGCGCACATCGGCGTTGCCCGGGATGTTCTGTTGGAGGCAGAGGAGTTCGCCACGCTTTCCGGTTTTCGCATCACTTACCCAACCGGAGATTGGTTTGCCATCGCGGTCTTTGACGAGATCGCTGACGCCGTTCAGCGAAACGCCGCGGGCGGACTCGATGAGGATTACGTTGCGCTGCGAAAGCACCCGCACGGTGGTCGTGTCCGCGTCCGAGACCACCGTGGCGGCAGCCTTCGCGAGATCGAGTCTCGCGCTTTTCCACGCCGTCTGCCCAGTGGCGGCGGCGAGGGCGACGTCGGTGCAGGGAATTGCGGTGGGATGCACATATTTCTCCCAACTCGGCTGGGGCTTGCCTTGTTCGCCGGTGAAGGTCTGCTTCGCTACATCGACCGTCGGCAGCGGAGCGTTCTCCTCCGTGTTGATCCGCATGTCCCAGCAATCGTTCTTCGAAACACGCAAGCGGATATCGTTGCCCGACGAATACACGATGGCGTTCAGCTCGCCGTTCCCGACGACGAGGCCTTTCTTGGAAATGTCCGCGACATCGGGCAGGTTCACTGCGGCGGCATCGAGAGCGGTGGGATAGGGGACGTCGCCGGCTTGTGCGGTGGAAATCGGCAGAAGGGCGGTCAACGTGCAGGCGAACAATCGAATCATCGGCTTTCGACAAATTTTGTGGTTGTGCAGGTATCCAGCTTAACCCGTGAGGCGGATCAATCGGCCTGGACGCGAACGAAAAGCCGTTCCGGGGTCGGAACTGCCGGGCTGAGGAGGACCCCGACCGATTGTTGGTCGGTGCCCGGAATGTCAGTGGCGGTTTGGGCGGCTCCGGTGTCCTTGGTCCAGCCGGTGAGATTGGTGGAAGTCCAGATCGTGAAGTTCAGCCCGGTGATAGAAGCATTGCGGCGGGTGTAGGTAAAGGTGCCGCTGGTCTTGGTTGGCAGTGCGATGACAGGCTGAACAGAGGCTCCATTTTTCGGATCGAGCCCGAAGGCGTATTCGGCGAGGTTGTTTACCCCGTCATGGTCGTCGTCGCCATTCTGGCCGGCTGTGATGCCGTGGAATGCCGCCCATCCGTCGAAGTCGGTCGTCGGGCCGGCGAGGACGGTGAGCGTGCCGGGGCCGGTGATAAAGCTGCTGTTCCCCGCAGAGTATACGCCCGGCGGACGGGCGATGCCGGCGAAGGATAGAGCGCTGACAGTATCGGTGCCGTTGTAGTTGAGGTGGAGCGTGCCCGCTCCGGCGATGATGACGGCGGCGGAGTCGGCGAGGTTGGTGTTGGAGGATCCGTTCCCGAGGCGGAGAGTTCCTGCATTCACAGTGGTCGAACCTGTGTAGCTGTTAGGACGTGCGAGGGACCAGGTGCCGGTTCCCGATTTCGTCACACCGCCGCTGCCGGAGAGGGATTTGGCAATGTAGCCATTGCCCGATCCTGATAGATTCAGCGTGCTGTTGAATGCGGGCAGTGCGTAGGTGCCGGGGTCGCCGTTGTACTGGGTGATGGCGAAGACATATCCTGCGGGAGCCGCGCTCTCCAGCGTGCCGCCATTGACGCCAAGGCTGAAGGCCCGGCCGGTGTTGCCGGCGATGATGGATGGTGGCATCGTTTCCGCTCCGGTGTATCGAAGCGTGCCGCCGTTGAGGACGAGGTCCGAGGCCCGGAAGTCGGACTGACCGAGGCTTCCGTCTCCGTTCCAGCGGTCTATCTCCAGAACTGCGGAGGGGGCGACGTTCACGATCCGGGGTGCCCAGTTCGAGCCAGCGTAGATTTTCCCCGTGCCAAGGATGCTAAGCGTGCCCGCGTTGATGTTTGTGCTTCCGGGGTAGTTGTTGGTGCCGCGGAGCGTGAGTCGGCCCGAGCCGGATTTGCCGATCCCGGAAGAAAGCACTTCTGAGATGTTGCCGGATACCAGCAGATCGGTGGCGGCAGTGCCGTCCTCGACGTCGATGTTCAAATCCGCCGAACCGTAATCCTTGCGGATCAGCAAGCCGCTGGAAATCGCAGAGGTGGCGGCGCTGGCCTTGCTGTTCAGGCTGCTGCTGATGATGTGGTAGGCACCGCCGGTCATCGCGCCGCCGGTTAGATTTACCATGGCTCCGGTGACGAAACTGGCGATGGTGTTTTCGACGATGCTGCCGTTCACATTCAGGGTGCCGACCGTGGCTCCGTTGATGCGGCCGAGGCCGGAGTAATCCGAGCCGGTGATCCGGAGGGTGCCGCCGGCGTTGACGGTC
>JAIXVN010000230.1 GCA_027483005.1 Verrucomicrobiaceae bacterium | reverse complement strand
TCACTGATCATTCCGGTGTTCAATGTGCCGCCATTGAGGTGGAGGGTGCCGAGGGTGGTGCCGGTTCCTGCCCCGCCTCCAATCACGGTGTACAGTCCCGAGCTTCCGGTCACCGTCATGGTTCCGGAATTCAAGGTGAAGGCGTTCGTGCTCGCTGACGCGTCTCCGATGATGAGTCGTGATGCCGTGGCAGTTCCACCGGAGAGCATCACGCCCCCTGACGCTCCGCTGCCAGCTGTTCCCAGGACCAGATCACCGGTGTTGAGTGCACCAGCATTGAGGACCAGCGACCCGCTGCCTCCACCGGCACCGATGTTGGCGGAGGTGTAGGCCAAGGTTCCAGAACTTCCATTGAGGGTGAGCGTGCCGTTTGATCCGGTGCCATTGCCCAAGGTCAAAGTCCCGCTGCTGCTGGTGATGCCGGGATCATCATAGAGAGCGGAGAAGCTGGCCCCACCGGTTCCGATCACACAGCCTGAAGTCACGACTCGGTTGTCCCAGTTACTGGGAATCGAGTAGTTGGCCCCTGGTGCTGGGTTGATGAACACACCGTCCTGGATGCTTGAGGTGTCACGCTCGAACAATTGGAACTCCGCGAGGGTCGGCACTTCATTGGCCTGGGAGATCATCAAGCGGAAGCGTCGTGCAAGTGTCGGGGCGAATCCCAGATCCTTCCTCGCTCCGATGGTGGTTCCTCCGACGATCGTTTGCCAGACCCCGGCAATCTGTGCCTGGAACTGGAATGCCTCGCAGCGTTGGTAAGGTCCCTCATCCAGCAGAACATCCTCAATGAGATGGTCTTCGCCGAGATCGATCTCCACCCATCCGGATCGCGAATTCTCGGGTCCGGCCCAGATTGAGTTGAAGTTGGCGTCGTTGACGTGGTTCTTCGACAGTTCGGTTTCGCGCCCCAGCCACTCTCCGGACGCGACGACCGGCTTGCCGGAGGAAACCAATTTCAGGCCGGGAAGTGCGATCGTATTCATGGCCATGGCGTCCTGATCCAGCGTCAGCTCGACGATGGTCACGATGGCAGTTCGTGAGGACTCGGGAACAGTCAGATTCCATTTCGAACCGGTGGATGTGATGGGAACCGTCGGGCCTCCAATCAGGCGCGAGGAGACAACGTTGGCAGGAAGGGCAGGGAGGCTCAGTGTTTCGCCGCTCCACTTGGTGACAAAGAGGAAGACCTTGTTGCCCTTGCGCGTGGAAACGCACCAGTCTCCCGGCAGGTAAGGGCCGCCGCGGGTTCCGTAGACAGCATCGCCGTTGCTTGTCATCCAGGATCCGACTTCCAGCAATCTCGCGCTGCTGGCTGGATCAATCGTCCCATCCGCCCGTGGACCGACCCCCAGCAGCATGCTGCCGTCCCGCCCGATGCATTGCACCAGCCATCCAATTACCTCAGAGAGTGGCCGGGGATTCATGGGCGGCACCCAGGACCATTTCGAATTCACGCCGCAGAGGCTGAAGCAACTGTCCCAGGCCTTGCCGGTGTAGTATTTCCCGAGGTCCACCTCACGTGCCTGATAGTCGCCAACCGGGTCCGGCGCGCCATTGAAGAAACTGCCGGTCCAGCTGCAATAGGGGCCGTCCGCGGTCGCCTTCTGATCGATCCGATTTCCGATCAGGGTCGCGGGCTGGAGATTGCGGACATAACTGTACATTTCCCTGCCATCCGCGTGGGTCCATGAGGCGTCCCAATGACCATCGAACCAAATGCAGCCCACCGGCCCGTAGTTGGAAAGAAGCTCCCTCATGTGGGGTTTGAAGACCTCGTTCTTGTAGCGGGTGAGGTCCGCTCCAGCCGCGCTGCTGTAGAGGGGATTCCACCAATCGAGGACCGAATAGTAGAGGCAGAAGCGCACATCACTGCGACCGCATGCGTCCGCCATTTCCTTCACGTAGTCGCGGCCGAAAGGCGAGTTCATCACGTTGTAGGACGACGTCGCGGTGTTGAACATGCTGAAGCCGTCATGATGCTTCGGGACAACCACGGCGTAGCGGATGCCTGCGTTGTGGAACAGGGTGACCCATTGGTCGGCATTGAAGTTCTCAGCCTGGAAGTTCTGATAGAGGGCGTCGTAGGTGGCGCGACCGACGCTGTCCCTGCACCAGGAAATTTCACCTCCGACGAGGCTCGACGGGTTCCAATGAAGGAACACTCCGAATTTTGCGTCGCGCATCCACTGGGCGCGACTGTTGTATTCCGACGTGGTCTCCGTGAAAGGATCGAATGCGGCCGAGCTGAGGCTGGAAGAAGCGATGAAGATCAGGAGAGGCCACCGAGCTCCGAGAAGACGGGTCAGGCAGATGAATAAAGTGGAGATCGATCGGGTCATGTCGGTTGGATTTCCTTGCCCCAATGACAGGGGATGATTGCTCGGAAGCTGGAGTGGCCGAATTTGATCACAGGATCAGGCCGCGGGCCCTGCATGACTTTCGACGATCCATCGACAGCCGCATTGGCTTCACACGAATGGATGGGTATCCCGAAAGTCACTCACGACTTCCGCCGACGGCGAAGCATGGCCAGCATGCCGATGCCTCCCAGAAGGGCGGCGGATGGTTCAGGAACAAGATCCGTGCTCGAACTGAAGGCTCCCGGGGCAAAGGTAAAGAAGCTGGCTTCATCAAAATCGCCCTGGAAGCCGTTGGTGCCGACATTCTGCTGGAGTCCGAAGGCAAGCAGGCCGCTGGTATTGACGGGGCTTGAATTGCTTCCTGCCAGGATGCCATTGACATAGAAGCTCGTGGTTCCACCACTCTTGACGAGTGCAAGGGCGGTCCAGGCGGACGTGACCGTGGTGAGGGTGTTGCGTGGAATGATGTAGTTGGCGACGCCCTGACGATTCACATCCCAGTAAACGGTCCCGCCGACATTGTTCGCCTCGATGACAAGCCCACCGCTCACACCTTCAGCCATTCCAAACACGGACCGGAAACCGCTTCCAATGGTGGCAGTCGGGCGAACCATGAACTGGACTCCCCAATTGTCTGTTGGAATGGTTTGATTGTTTGACCCAGTTCCAAACATCCACAGCCCCTGGAAGTTCGTTCCACTGGTGCGCGCGTAAGCCGTGCTGCCGAGCACTCCGGAGGGAGAGGCGGTCAGGATGCTGGTGCCTGAGCTGTTGTTGAAGTTGTTGACCTCCCCGTCGTTGCTGCTGGAGCTGTCAGCACCCACGCTGGCTCCTTCACCCAGGGACCAGTAGGAAGTGATGGTGACGGTTGATCTTGCAGGCAACGATAACCCAACTACCGCGATCGGAACCATCAAGAAGGCGATTCTTGAGCTCTTGATGGCCTGGATGGAGCAGTTCATTGGAGGATTGGTGAATCGACTCAGAGGGATGGTTTCTGAGGGAATGAATGTTGATGGCGGACCTCTCACGGCATCTTCACCCTGAGACGGGCGAAGCTCCGAACCCCGGACGGAAAGATGAATTTCACCTCGTTGCCCGTGATGGAAACCGTGGCACCCGGAGTCGGGCTGACGGATTCCTCCGTCCATGAGCCGGAGAGGGTGTTGGATGTTTCCACCACGAAGTCAGTGCCATAGGTGCCAATGTAGCCGGCCCCCATGGTCCAGGTCACACTCAGGCTTCCTCCCGTATTGACGACTCCGGGAAGAGAGGTGAAGCCGGTGGTGTTTCCGGTGGGGCCACCGAGGAAGAACTCGACACCGTTGGGGACGCCGTCCTGGTCGTGGTCGAGATCCGCGTTCTGGCCAGTGGCACCGTTGGTGCTTGCCCAGGAGTTGTAGCCACCAGCGGCCGAGTCGATGAGGTAGCCGTTGGCGTCCAGTGCGAAGGAGGTGACGCCGGTTGCGGAAATCTGGCTGAGCTGGGTGGGGGTGAGTCCGGCATTGGTCGTGCCGAAGCGAAGTGATGTGCCGGAAACAAAGGTTCCGCTCAGGTTGAGGGTTCCACCGGACCAGTCGATCGCACTGCTGTCTGCAAAGGCGAGAGAGGATCCGTCCCCGAGGTTGAGGGTGGCGGCGGCGGTGACATCGAGCGTGCCGACCGTTTCGCTCGCGGCGGCGGCCTGGGCAAGGGTTGCGTTGCCGATGGAGATGCTTGAGGCATTGGCAATCACATCGCTGGCTCCCAGGGTGAGCGTGCCCGCATTGATGATGGTGGAACCGGTGTAGGCATTCGCTGCGGTGAGGATGGTGTTGCCGCTTCCGGTTTTGGTCACTCCGAATGGATCATGGCCGGTGTTGCCACCAATGATGCCGGATACCTGGAGGGTGGAGCCTCCATCCACCTGGAAAGTCAGAGGGTTCCCCCAGGCGCTGTCGAATCGATTGGCGGAGATCGTTGAGGTGACGCCACCGGTGGCGACAATGGGCTCCACCGTGGTTGGGGTGTTGAAGCCCCAACTGCCGTAGGTCCCATCGGGAGAGGCCCCAGCAAGTGTTCCGCCGGACAGGGTGAGGCTGTGAATTTCAGTGGCCGATCCAGTCAGGCTGAGCTGGCTTCCCGCACCGATGGAGGTGGAGGAGACGAACTTGTACCAATTGTATTGGGCTCCGGTCGAATTGACCCTCAGCAAGGATCCGGAGGAAATGGAAACCGGCTGCCCGCTGGGAAGCGCGTTCGCTGAAGCTGCCGTGAGGATTCCCCCCTCGACGGAGGTGCTGCCATAACTGTTGTTGCCACTGAGGGTCAGGCTTCCGGGACCGCTTTTCGAAAGTCCTTGGCTTCCGGTCAGGGGAGCACTGATCGTGGTCGTTTGATTGGCCACCGTGATCACCGGCGTGGTGATTCCATTGTCGAGAGTGAGGGTGCTCCCTCCGGTCGAAGCGAGCGACCAACCGAAGGCGTCGCCGACATCGCCAAAGGTCACCGACCCGATCGTGCGGGATCCATCAAGGGTCACTGCGCTGAGACCGCTAAGCGTGAGGCTTCCAAAATCCGCTTGGATCCCCGAGCCCTGGGCAACTGCTCCGCGCAGCCAGTTGGATGGCTCTGACCAGTTGCCACTGCCGTCGAAAGTCCATGCCGGCGTGATGACGGTTCCGTAATCGGCCTGTGCCACCGGGCTGTTGGCCGAGCCCGCCTTCACGGCGATGGCCCGGATCGATTTGATCGAATCCACCGGAACAATGACGCTCGCAACAGAGGATCCCGCGGTTCCCGCGCTGGATGAAATGGTTGGATCCGGTGGTGAACTGCCATCGGTGGTGACGGTGTAGTAGATGGTCGCTCCCGGTTCGTTGCAGGTGATGGTCACGGTTTGCTCGCCGATGTAGCCTCCGGAGACAGGGGAAAACACCGGGGTTGGGAGGGTGTCCACCACGAGGATGGTTCCATCCGTGGCGAGTCCGGAGAGATCCCAGGAAAGTCCGGCGTCAAGGGATGGGAGTGTGTAGCTGGAGAATGCTCCCGTGCGGGCAAGGGCATCAAACAACTTGAACGAGTCTCCTGGAACCAGGGCTTCCCCGGTGGCGGTGACTGCCAGCGTTCCTCCGTAGTTGACCGTGTTCACGAAGAGCTGGTCCTGGGTTGTGACTCCAGTGGTCTTGTCGATCTGCATGGTGGTGGTGGAACCGCTTTGCAGGGTGAGGGTGTTGATGACCGTCAGGGTGGCGATGGACTCATCACCAGGAGTGGCGGCCCCGCCGACGGTGACCGCGCCATTGATCGTGGGACTTCCGGAAAGGGTGGCTCCGGTCTGGACGTTGACGGCGCCTCCGATGGTTCCGGACCCTGTCAGGGTTCCACCGGTTTGCACCGTGATGGAACTGGAGCCGTTGGTGCCTCCAATGACGAGCGTCCCGGCATTGACCGTGGTGGCGCTGGTGTAGTTGTTGGAACCGGCAAGAGTCAGCGTGCCCGGGCCGGTCTTGATCAGCGGAACACCTCCAGGAACTCCCGGATAGTCGATGATGTTGCCGGTGAAGTTGAGGCTTCCTCCCGCGTCGACGACGTTGATCGTGCCGGTGCGGCCATTGCCGGGAATCATCCGCAGGATGCTGCTGATGGTGGCGGGTGTGCTGCCATTGACGGTGATGCTGGCGTTGGCCAGTTCACCCCAGCGCAGGGAGCTGCCAGTGCTTGAGATGATCGAGCCGCCTCCGGTGAAGTTCAGGTTGAGGGTGTAGTTCTGGCCATCGCCGGTGATGTTGTTGGAAAGGTCCAGCGTGCCGCCGTTGATGTTGACTGCCTGTTGGTAGCCGATGTTGTAGCCAGCGCCGATCCGCAGGGTTGCGCCTGGATTCACGGTGAGGCTGCCGCCATTGCCTGTTCCACCTGGATTGTTGAATGCCAATCCGGCGACTGCCAGACTGAGCACGCCATCGTTGGAGATCAGGCTCGCTGCTCCAGTGGAGTTGGCGGTCAACGCGAGGGTTCCTGCGCCTGTTTTCGACAAGCCGCCAGAGCTGCTCCAGGGAACTCCGAGGGTTGTCGTTTGGTTTCCGACGGTGATGACGGGAGTCCCGGTGGAAGAGAAGGTCAGGGTGCCTGCCGGGCTGCCGGTGTTGATCGTCCAGTTGTAGGTGCTTCCGACATCGCCGAATGACAATCCTCCGATGGTCCTTGAGCCATCGAGGGTGACTGCCGTGTTTGCCGCGAGGGTGATCGTGCTGAAGTCCGCCGTGTTGCCAGCGCCGGTGCCCACCAGGCTGTTCAGCCAGTTCGAGCTGTTTGTCCAGGAACCACCCGCTGTCTGTGTCCACGTGGCAGTGTCCCGAATGGAGGCGCTCAGCGAAAGGCCCGTGGGCTGGGTCAATGAGTAGTTGCCAGCCGAACTGCCACCGAGAGTGAAGGTGCCGGGCGTGACCTCGTACGGGCCTCCCACCGAGGAACTGGAGAAGGTTCCTGGGGCCGTCACCGACAACGTGTCACCAATGTAAGGAATCCCGTCGCTGCTGTTTCCTGAGCCAAATGCCTCGGCGGCTTGCAGGGTTCCGGCGACCGTTCCGGAGGTGGTGCCATCGGCCATCTTGTCCTGAGCGGCGGCACTGGAAACGGTCAAGGTTTTGGGAGTCACGGTATTTCCGCTCACCGCAGTGGCCACATTGACCGGAGTCGCCCCTGTGCTGCTGAGAACGACGGGCAGACCGTCATAAGGGCTCCCGGAAACCGGTGCGTTGTTCTTGAGACGCACATACAGGGTGCCGCTCGCGTTGCCGCCGGACTGCGGGAAGGTGGCCGTTGGGCCAAAGCTGAGGTTGTCGCTGGAGACTTCCAGGTTGCTGGGGGCGGTCGCAACGAGGTCATCTGCGAGATTGACTCCGGAGACGGCAACGCTGGTTGATCCGGACGCCGTTCCGTAAGTGGTGCTGATCGCGCCCGGAAAGGTCGAAGCTGATGTGATGGTGGCCGTGGCCGCCACCCACGTGGCATGGAGGGTGGTGTTGGCATCTCCGACGTTAAACACCGCCGATGGACTGTAGGACGTGCCGCTGCCATCCGCCAGGGTGTTCCAGCCGGTGAAGACGTAACCGGACCTCGTCAAGGTGCCGGAACCAAGCACGGTCACGGAAGTGCCCGGGAAATAGCTGCTGCTGTCTGTGGGTGCCGCGCCTCCGGTGTTGCCGTTGCCGCTGTAGGTCACCGTGCGTTTCGTCATGCTCAGGTCCGATGCCGTGAAGGCACCTGGAGAAAAGGTGAAGAATCGCGCTTCGTCGAAATCACCGGACAATTGATGGGTTCCGACGTTCTGTTCGAATCCGAGGGCGAGCAGTCCGCTGGTGTTGATCGCGCCGGCGTTGCTTCCCACGAGGGCTCCATTGACGTAGAAGAAGGTTGTTCCGCCGCTCTTCACGAGGGCGAGGTTGTACCAGGTGTTGGCCGTTACGGTGACGGACGCATTGCGGGGGATGATGTAGTTCGCGGTTCCCTGTTTGTTGACGTCGAAATAGACGGTTCCACCGACATTGTTGGCTTCGATGACCAAACCGCCGCTCACTCCCTCGGCCATTCCGAAGACGGCCTTGTAGGTTCCCGTGGTGGGAAGGGTGGTGACGCGGACATTGACTTGAACGCCCCAGTTGTCGGTCGGAACGGATTGCGGGGTGGCACCACCACCGAACATCCAGATGCCTTGGTAGTTGGTTCCACTGGTGCGGGTGTAGGCGGTGCTTCCTGCTGCGCTGGATGGAGTCGCGGTCAGGATGGTGGACCCCGTCGTGTTGTTGAAGGGATT
>JAIXVN010000508.1 GCA_027483005.1 Verrucomicrobiaceae bacterium | reverse complement strand
TGACCGAACTGGTGTCCCAATTGAATCCGGAAGCACCCGTCCAGATCAGGTTTGCCACTCCTGGAGGTTCGGCGAGGGTCATCTTCACCTGGCCGCTGACCGATGTGTCGAAGGTCGCGGTCAGGTTCGATCCGATCGGGGCCTGCCAGCTCAGGCTTGGAGGACCCGTCAGTGTGCCCGTGTAAGCGATCAGGGTGTAGGTTCCTGGGGCGATGGCGATGCCCTCGACCGGTCGGACGATCGCCGTGGATCCGAAGGTGAGGTTACCGGTGATGGCGAGAGGCATGCTGCCGAGAGCTCCATGTTCCATCAGCGCACCGGTCTGGAGCGTGACATTCCCCGTGATGGTTCCCGAGCCGCCAAGGGCCGCCGCCGCTTGCACGGTCACCGCGCTGCCGCTGGTGTTTCCGTTGATCCTGAGGGTTCCAGCGCTGACCGTGGTGGCACCGGTGTGGGTGCAGGCTCCTGTTAGAGTCCAGATCCCGCTGCCGTTCTTCGTGATCGCGGTGGGCCCCGTCCCATTCTGGATCAACCCCGCGAAAGTCGCGTTGGTGTTCCTGCCACCGATCCGCCAGGTGACGGTGCTTGCTGCGGACGGTCCACCGCTCAGTCCACTTGTCGGGTCACCGGTCAGCTCTCCAACGTTGAGGGTGGGGCTGGTGTTGGAGAGATTGAAATAGACATAACTGTTCGCCCCCAGGTTGAGGGCAGCGGTCCCGAAGCCAAAGGAGTTGGTGACCCGCATTTCCGACCCATCCGCATCGGTGGCGAGGTTGAGTTGCCCGGTGAAGGAAGACCAATTGCCCTTCAGGTCGGACCGGACATAGGGCGAATAGTAGGTGAACGTGCCATCTCCGGACAAGCTTCCGGTCAGCGAGCAGCGACCGTCCGCATTGAGCCTTCCACTTGCTCCGGCCGGGACCACCATGTTCCAGGCTGCCGTCTCGCTGGCCTGGACGTTGGCCATGGTCAGGGTTCCATTGGAAAAGGTGATCGTGCCCGGGCCCAGACCCGAGGAGTTGGCGGTGGCTCCCGCCAGATACACCGTTCCGCCGAAGATGGTCGTCCCTCCGGTGTAGGTGTTCGCGGAGGCCAGGATCAGGGTTCCACTTCCGGCCTTCGACAGCCCTCCACTTCCGGTGATCACTCCGCTGATCTGCATCGAGCTGGCGGCATTGACGACGTCGAGCGATCCACCGGCAGCACCCAGGGTGAGACTGCGGTTCGTGTTCGTCTGCTGTCCCGTCAGACGCAGGGTGCCGCCATTCAAAACGAGATTGCTCGCCGCCGCGGGAGCAGCCCCGATCGAACTCGGAAAGCCCGCATCGCCGAGGGAATCGATCGCCACCACGCCGCCATTGAGGATCATGGGGCCGGTGAAATCATTGAGGGTGGAAAGCGTCAGCGTTCCCGTCCCTGATTTCGTCAATCCTCCCGGGCCACTGATCGAACCCGTGCCGACAAAGGCATAATCCGTGGCGGAACTGACGGTCATGCCAGCCACCGGAAGCGAGGTCCCCAGCGTGACCGTCGGACTGGCTGCGCCGGTCGAGTCAAAGGTGACTGAATCTCCGGAAACAAAGCCATCGGCCACACCGCCCTTCAGCCAGCTCTGGGAGCTGGAAAGATCCCAAGACCCCGAGGTGCCCCTCCAGACCACCGATGATGGAGAACGGGTGACTGGAACCGTGAGGGTGACCGCGCCGGAGGCCGCCGAGATCGAGTAGGGAGTCCCCGGAGGCACCGAGACCGAAAGATTGGAGGCATTTCCGGTCAGGGTGCCGGAGTAGGTGATCAGGGTGTAGGTGCCGGGCTGAAGGGGGCCACTGAGGGATTTGATCACCAGGCCGACCTTGCCACTCAGCAAGAGGTTTCCAGTGATCGCGACCTTGTCGCTCGGGCTCGTGAGGCCGGATGGATCGTTCGAAAGATCCATTGCGAAATAGGAGCCGTCCTGAGCTGTTAGACCGCCGTTGAATCGAAGAGTCCCGGCATTTCCCATTCCCGAACCCGGAGTGACGCCGCCCCGATAGGCGATGGTGGCAGGCTGGTTGAAGTTCCCTGTTCCGGCGACGCGGCCTCCGGAAGCGCCCGCAGCGGGAAGCCCGCCCCAGGTCCCTCCCCAGACCGTCAGCGGACTTTGGGAAAGCGTTCCGTTGAGGACGAAGGCCCCGTCCCAGACCGTGGTTTTTCCTGAATGGGAATGGGTGCCTGTCAGGCTCATCGAGGAAGCTCCGGACTTCGTCAGGGTCATGGTCCCTGCAAAGGAGCCAGCCGTGCCATCGAAGCTGAAGTTCTTCGGCGAGTAAACGGTCACCCCCGATGGCTGGAGGACCCCTGAAAGCGAGACTGTGGTCGAATTGTTCCCACCGATGTCGAACCGCACGCTGTCGCCATTTGCAAAGGTGCTGTTGCTTCCGTTGCCCAGCCAACTGTTCGTGGAACCCACGTCCCAGGTCGTCGATCCCGCGCCTCCGCGCCAGGAGAGCTTGGCATCGACCATCGGAGGCGGTGGCGCAACGGTCATGCCGGTGCCAAGATAGTAATCGACATAACTCGCCTGAGCGTAGCCCTTCGTCGTCTGCTGGCAGCGATACTGCGGATTGTGCATCAGCGTGTAGATCCGCGTCGTCGAGCTGGTCTTCGGGGAGTAGATCCGGAGTTCGGAATTGTCGTTCGCCACGCACAGCAGCTCCTCGCGCCAGTCGCCGAGGATGTCGCCCCAGAACGCCGGGCGACCTCCGTAGGCCTGATAGACTCCCGGCGGCGTTTCGTTGTAGATCGTGTAGGTGCGGGAGAAATTCCCCGGATCGGCCGGGTTGAACTTGCTGATCGCCGGTGACTCGGCCGTGCTGCCGACGGTCGCGACAAACTCCCGGCTCAGGTCGGCATCCCACCAGATGGCTTCAGGCGGAAAGGGACGCGCGGCATGGATCTGGGTCCCCTGGGCATTGAAGACTCCCGACTGGGTCGAGAAATACTCACATCCCTTGTAGGCGGGGTCGAGGTCGGCCGCCACCCCTCGTCCCACGTCCACGACGCCCCCGGCGTAGCCCTTCTTGATCGCGACTCCTGTACCAGAATCGTAGTAGGAGGTGGCGAGACCCGAGCCGTTGTTCTGCTGGATGATGAAGGTCTCCAGCCCCGGCCGGTCCGGGTCCATGTCCGTCAGATGAAAGCGATCGCCGTGCACGACCTCGGGCAGATTGAACTTCTGGGTGCCGTTGTCATCGAGGACATAGCCGATATCGACAAACTCGTCCTTTCCGTCGTTCTCGACATCCGCGATGCGAATCTGATGTCCCTCGGGGGAATGGATGGCACCACTATCGACCCACGACCAGCGCTGGGTGAGCGTGCCGTTCCTCCAATCCCAGGCGGTGATCGTTCCATGAAAGGCATTGCTCGCATCCCGGTTCTTGGCGGCGAGGAGGACGGAGGGTTTCTGTCCGTCGAGGTAAAGGATTCCCATGTGGCCGTTCATCGGTCCATCCGCCAGGCGCGGATTCGGCACCGTGGCGCTGGCAAGCTCCGCTCCGCTGAGTCCATCGACGATCGAAAGGAACTGGACGTTGTCGCTCGCCCCTCCGGATTTCACCGCGCCGTTTCCAAAGATCACGCCGTTCGAGGTGCGGATGATCACCTCGGAGCGACCGTCGCCATTCATATCATAGACCGTCACATTGTCGCCATGGCCGATGCCGATGGCCGATGAGCCGGGTTCGATGTTGTATTGATAGACGCTGTTGGGACCCATGTTCATCTGCCAGAGCAGCGAGCCGTCCCGCTTGTAGGCCTGGAGCCACTGGCGAGCGGCGACAGCTGGATTGTAGCGATCGACCACGAAGTCGAACTCGCCATCCCCATCGAGGTCGCCCACCCAACAGAACTTGATCTTGTAGGAGACCCCCGCTCCCGCATCGTCGGGAGTTGGCTGGAGAGGCACGGGAACATACTGCCTGGTGGGCGGGTTGGCCGGGAGTGACACGGCGGCGGCGGTCAGGGTGTTCGCCCATAGGTCCGAGACCTCCACCCCATTGAGAACCGGACTAACGGAATAGGTGTAGGACGTCGTCGCCAGGTTGGGAGGAGTATCGAGATAGTCCGTGGTCGTCCCGAGCGGGGCAGCGTTGACCTTGACCGCCGCCGCTCCGTTGGCGGACCGGTAGAGGTTGAAAGTGAGGTCGGCGGGGTCATTCCCGAGCAGGCGCCAGCCGACATAGACCTGGGTGCTGCTGGTGCGGAGCGCGATCAGTCCACGGCCCAGTCGCTCCATCTGTCTCTGGGCCAGGGCGGCCTGAGGCAGGAGGAACAAGCTGAACAGCACCGCGAGGGTTCTCCAGATCGGGCGTCTCATGGGTTTGTGGCGTGACAGGATGTTCCGACGCCTATGACAATCTTCTACTGCTGCCTCTTTCAGTCCATCCCGCGTATGGGTTAAGGCGTGAGACCTTCGTGCCGGTCCAGAGCACCAAGCGACTCATGATCCGCGGCTTGCCGGGAAGAGACCTCCGCGATCCAGGATTGGCTGTGGACTTCCTGCTCGGTGGATTGAAGCCTTCGCATCGCTGCGTCCGGGTGCATGTGTTGTCTTTCAAAGCCTCTTGGGTGAATCTGATTTTCAGGATTGGGCCAAGGGTCGTCCGCCCCCATTTTCTAGAAGGGAAATCGATCCATCTCATGACGACAGCCGAGTCTTTGGCGGGCACGAGGAAACTGAAGATCCCTGGCATGTAGGGCCTCCCCTGGCTGCCGATCCACCGCTTGAGGCACCTGGAGCGCCACAACCACGCCACCGTCTCCGGAGAAATCGCGGCCGTCCGTCCGGACCTGATTCATGCCTGGAACATGGGCGGCATTTCGAAGTCCCTTCTTCTCAGGCTGGAGGAAACCGGGCTGCCGCTGGTCGATGATGTCTCGGATTACTTGAATCGAATCGAGGCCCCCTTGACTGCGGCGGAAGGCGATCTGGCGTCACCGCCGGCCGATCTTCCGGATTGGTTCCCGCGTGTCTCGGAGCTCTGTTCAGGCTCGGTGGCTGAATGGGAAGTCATCCGGCCGATGGATGGGTGAGGCCGCGCAAGCTTCCGTCCCGCCCCTCAGGATCGGAGCCGACGTCTGACCATCCAGGACAGGAACAAAACCGCGCAAGCACCCGGCAGGACCATGGCCCACTGCCGGCCATGTGGGGCTTCCGGCTGCGGTTGAACTCCCGCCTGCCCGATGAGCTCCGGCGTCGCCTTTTCAGATGAAGCCGCCGTCTCAAGGGAGAAGGAAAGCGAAGGCCGACCCTGGTGAATGATGCCCTCCGCCAGCGGGTCGAGATCACTGTTGAAGCGTGCGGCCTTGAAATCAAAGACCCTCACCGTCCCTGAATCGAGATTCGTCAAGGAGTCGAAATACCGCGCGGTGATCTCGACCGGCCATCCGGTCGGACGTGGATAGGTCAGCACGAAGGCCACATCATTCGCCACCTCGAACTGGCAGTCCGACTTGATCAGAGGCAACTCCTTTCCCCCGGCCGTCAGTTTGAAAAGCCCGGCAGCCTCGGCGACCAGCAAGGGCCTCGCCCTGTCCTTGCCTGCGTCATCGGCCAAAGCGGGCGCACGATCTCCCAGCAAGCGCCAGGCAAATGGAATCGAAGTGCGGGTGACGACCTGCATCCGGTCCGAATAGATCCGCACCTCCGTGTCATTCTCATTTCCGAGGTGGGCACGGGCGACTCCCCCCAGCATGAGGACCATCAGCAACGAAACCGCGCGGCTCATGACCCGGAGGGACTGGATTCCACGCCCGACATCAAGCGCAGCACCGACTCCTGCGTGACCGCCTCGCGGGGAAGCTCACCGACCTGCCGGCCCTCACGCATGACGATGACCCGTGAGGAAAGGTGAACCAGCTCGGGAAGCTCGGAGGAAATCAGAAGGATCGCAAATCCCTGGCAGGCCAGACGGTCGATCAAGGCATGGATCGCCGCCTTCGCCCCGACATCGACGCCGCGCGTCGGTTCATCGACGATCAGCACCCGACCCTTTCGGGCCAGCCACTTCGCCAACACGACCTTCTGCTGGTTGCCGCCGCTGAGTGATTGCACCGGTGCCTCGATCGACGCGGCCTTGATCGAGAGATCCGCAAACGACCTTCCGGCAAGACTCCGCTCCGAACTCCGATCCAGTAGCCCTCTCCGTGAGAGATCCGGCAACACCGCCATGCTGATGTTTTCCGAGCAAGCCATGCCGAGCACGCAGCCCTGGCGCTTCCGATCCTCGGGGACGAGGCTGATGCCCGCTTTCAAGGACTCCTGAATCGAGCCAACCTTGAGTCGCTCGCCCTTGATCGTCACCTCCCCGTTCGCACGCGGGTCGAGCCCGAAGAGCGCCCTCGCGATCTCACTGCGACCCGCTCCCACCAGACCCGCGAAGCCGACGATCTCCCCCGACCTGACTTCGAACGACATATCCTGAAATCTCCCGGGTGATGACAAATGGCGAACTGTTAGAACAGGCTCGCCTGCCGCCGAGGAGAGGTGCTCGGGCACGCAATGATCGAGGTCACGTCCAATCATCAGTCGCACCACGGCTGACTCGGTCATGGCTTCACCCGCGAGTT
>JAIXVN010000087.1 GCA_027483005.1 Verrucomicrobiaceae bacterium | reverse complement strand
TGTTCGATGTTCGATGTTCGATGTTCGATGTTCGATGTTCGATGTTCGATGTTCGATGTTCGATGTTCCTCAGAGCCCGAGCGCCTTTTGGCGGTAGTGTTCGTCGGGGCGGCCGGCGATGCGTTCGACCTGCTTGGCGGTGAGGAACTGTGGGGTGCCTCCGATGGCGGCGGCTCCGACGAAGATTTCAGCAGCCTTCGCGCCCATCAAGGTGGCGGCGAGAACGGCCTCCGGAGTGGCTCCGAGGGCGATGAAGCCATGGTTTTCCAAGAGGATCACGCGGGGCGCGCGGGAAAGGCGGTCGATGTACTCGACGACGCCCTTCTGGATCGCCTGGGCGAGCTTGAGGCCGGGGTCGGTGTAGGGCACGAACACGCTCTCGACGCCGCAGCAGACGATTTCATCGGGAAAGGTGCGGCGCTTGGCGAAGGTGCTGCCGAACTTGCTGCACAAGATCTGGTTCACCGTGACCGGATGGGTGTGGCCGACGAAGTTGACGCCGGGAAGGGTCAGCAGGAAGGCATGAAACACGGCCTCGACCGAGGGCTTCTTCGCGTCGGGATCGACGCGGGCCGCGAGCAGGGCGTCGTCGATTTCCTGATCGCTGAGCTTCTTTTGCTTCAGCAACGCGGCGAGGTCGGAAAAGCGGCACTCGGTGACGCCGGTGGCGGAGAGAGTGGCGAGGTTGGAGCCGCTGGCCTTCACCAGAAAGGTATCGTCGGTGTTGCGGGCGGAGGTGTTGCCCTCGCCGAGGATCGCGAGCTTGCGAGGTTCCTCACCGAGCTGGTGGGAAAGCGCCAGCATCCGATCGAGCGGGGTCGATTCGACTGAAGAGGTCGTCATGGGTTGGCGGTGATTTCGCCGGATTGGATTGACAGGTCAATCGAAAAACCAAATTTTCCCAACCAAACAAAGAAAAAGCCAAACCATGCTCGCCATCGATCGTCACCGCCGGATTCTGGAGCTGCTCCGGATTTCAGGCTCCCTGCGCACCACTGAGACCTCTGCCGAGCTCGGGGTGACGGACGAGACTGTGCGCAAGGACTTCGAGATCCTGGAAAAACGCGGCGAGCTGATCCGCATCCACGGCGGGGCCGGTCGGCCGACCCGGAGTCGCGAGGAGCTGCCCTTCACCGAGCGCCAGGGCATTCGTCGCGAGGAAAAGCAGGCCATCGCCCGCCTGGCCGCCGGGATGATTCAGGCGAACGAGACCATTTTCCTCGATGCCAGCTCGACCGCCCTGACGCTGACCGAGTTCCTTCCCGAGGTTCCGCTGACCATTCTCACCAACGCCCTCAACGTTTTCACCGCGCTGGAAGGCCGCCCAAACCTAGACCTGATCTGCACCGGCGGCCTTTACGATCCCCGCTCGCGTTCCTACATCGGCCTGCTGGCGGAGACCTCGCTGAAGCGCTTCAATATCCACCGCATGTTCTTTTCCGGCAGCGCGATCGACCTCGAACGCGGCGTCAGCGAAAACAACTCCCGCCAGGCGGTCTTCAAGGAGCGGGTCATCGACCACGCCGAAAACGTCATCGTCCTGGCCGACCACAGCAAGCTCGCCCAGAAATCCTCCTTCTTCTTCGCCGAGCTCTCCCAGATCAGCTGCCTCGTCACCGATCCCGCGGCCGATCCCACCTTTCTCGACGCCGTCCGGCTGCGGGGCATCGAAGTTCTGGTCTGAGCGACGTTTTTCCGACAATCGGCATTTCACACGCTTCCCGATTGACCGAACCGGGCCACCCGGAGACCTTCCCGCCCGCTCATGCTTTCGATCCAGTCACTTCGCGTTGAATACGGTGCCCGCGTTCTGTTCAGCGACCTCTCCTTCACGGTCCAGGCCAAGGAGCGCATCGCCTTCGCCGGCCACAACGGCGCAGGGAAATCCACGCTGATGAAGTGCATCGCCGGCATCATCCAGGCCAGCGACGGCAAGATCCACATGCCGAAGGGCACCCGGATCGGCTACCTCCCGCAGGAAGGCATCCACGTGAAGGGCGTCACGCTGTGGGATGAAACCGAGTCCGCGTTCGGGGAAACCATCGCCCTGCGCGAGAAGATCGAGCGCCTTTCCGATGAGTTGGAGAAGCTCGACCCCCGCTCGTCGCCGTATGGCGACCTGCTTGAGGAAATCGGCGAGCTGGAGCTGTTGTTGGACGACGTCGATCCCGACCGCATGAAGCCGAAAATCGAAAGCGTCCTCCAAGGCCTCAGTTTCCGGAAATCCGATTTCACCCGTGACTGCGGCGAGTTCTCCGGTGGCTGGCAGATGCGCATCGCGATGGCCAAGCTCTTCCTCCAGGAGCCCGCCGCCCTGCTGCTCGACGAACCGACCAACCACCTCGACATCGGCACGCAGATCTGGGTCGAGGAATATCTCAAGAGCTATCCGGGCGCGATCCTGCTCATCTCCCACGACCGTGGACTTTTGGATACCCTCTGCACCCGCACCATCGCCTTCCATCACGGCCGCGCCGAGGAGTATGCGGGAAACTTTTCCTACTACGAACGCGAGTCGGTCGTCCGGAAGGAAATCCAGCTCAAGCAGTACACCGCCCAGCAGCGTGAAATCTCGGAAATCCAGCGATTCATCGACCGCTTCCGCGCCTCCGCCAACAAGGCGACCCTCGTCCAGTCGCGGATCAAGATGCTCGACAAGATCGAGCGCATCCCCGCCCCGCTTCAGGACGACGCGGTCATGTCCTTCCGCTTCCCTCCCCCGCCCGCGTCAGGGCAATCGGTGGCGAAACTCGATGGCGTTTCCAAACGCTATGGCAGCCTGCAGATTTTCCAGGGCTTCGACTTCGAGGTCACCCGCGGGGAAAAAATCGCCATCGTCGGACCCAACGGTGCCGGCAAATCGACCTTCTGCCGGATGATCACCGCGCAGGAGACGCCCGACACGGGAGCCCATGTCTTCGGCCACAAGGTGGCGACCTCGTTCTTCTCGCAGAACCACGCTGACGAGCTCGATCCCACCAAGACCGTGCTTCAGACCGTCGAGGAAGTGGCAAGCCGGGAAAACGTCCCGCATGCGCGAAACCTGTTAGGCTGCTTCCTGTTTCGGGGCGACGATGTCTTCAAGAAGGTCGGCGTCCTTTCCGGCGGTGAACGCTCGCGCGTCGCACTTGTTAGAATGCTCCTTCAACCGGCAAACTTCCTCATTCTCGACGAGCCGACGAACCACCTCGACATGCAGTCGCAGGACGTCCTCCAGCGTGCGCTGATCGACTACCCCGGCACGGTGATGATCGTTTCCCACAACCGCTATTTCCTCGATCCGCTGGTCACCAAGACCCTCGAGTTCCGTCCCGGTGAAGCGCCGCGGACCTTCGTGGGAAACATCACCTACTACCTCGAAAAGACCGCCGAGGAGGCCAAGGCCGAACGAGCCGCAGGACCGAAGCTTTCCAAGCTCAACAGCACCAAGCCGGTCGTCAAACCGATCGTCGCCCCCACCCCGGCCGCCGCGCCCGCCGCTGAATCCGGCAACCGCAAGGACCAGCGTCGAATCGACGCCGACAACCGCCAGAAGCGCGCCCAGGTGCTCAAGCCGCTGGAAGACGAACTCGCTTCGCTGGAGAAGAAGATCGCCGAACTCGAAGCCGCTCAGGTGACTCTAACAGCCCATCTTTCCGAGCCCTCCGTCGCCGCAGATCCAGACAAGTTCCGCCAAGCCACCCAGGCCGTCGCAAACGTGACCCAGGGGCTCGAAAACGCCTACTCGCGCTGGGGCGACCTCTCGGCGGAGATTGAAGCGCTGAACGCCAAGCTGGGCTGATTCAGGCGGCTGGACAGAGCAACCAGGCCAGCAGGCGCATCTCCCATTTTCGGGGGACATGCCCGGGGATATGCTGTTGATCAGGAGCTTAACCCCGTCGGGGTATTGGCGAAATGGGGGAATCCATTCTAAGAGGCTGTCTGAAAAATGCTCAAGCGGCGACTCTGGCGAGCATTCGCTTGGTCATTGAGAGATAAATGAGCGCTTCGGAGTGATCGATCCTCACCTCGTGATCGCGGATCAACCTGCG
>JAIXVN010000060.1 GCA_027483005.1 Verrucomicrobiaceae bacterium | reverse complement strand
TCGCAGAAGGACTTTTACTCGATGACCGCCTTCTTCCGGAACACGCCGATGTCCTCGCTGGATGGCAACAACGCTGAGCATCCGCCGAATGTTTTCGTGCCTGCGGTGGAAAACCGCGTCCGTTGGGCCCAACTCCCCGGCGAAATCGCAAGCCTCGAAAAGGAGTTCGACGCCCGCAAGATCGCCGCCCGTGCGGACTTCGAAAAATGGCTACCCACTGCCACCATTGAGTCCAAGCCGGATGTAGATCCCGCGCTTGAAATCGCCATCCCTCTAACCGAAGCGGACGGCCCGATCCATGGCAACATCAATGGCCAGCCGCGTGAATGGCCGGTCGTGCCGAACCGGATCGACGGACCAATCGGCAAGGCCGCTGTCGTCAGCGACACGCCGATCGACCTCGGTGACCTCGCTTCGTTCAAGCGCACTGAGCAGGTCACCTACGGCGGCTTCGTTCGCGTCGAAGGCCAGCCCACTGGTGCCATTTTCGCCCGCATGAACAGTCTTGAGTCCTTCAAGGGCTGGGACCTTTACCTCCAGGGTGGAATTCCGGCCACTCACGTCATCGACACCTGGTTGGGATCGGCCAACAAACTGACTGGCCAGACGCCGCTCGAGCCCGGCAAATGGCATCACGTGATGGCAACCTTCGATGGATCGAAGCCCGCCATGCAGACGCTTTTGATCTACGTCGATGGCATTGCGCAGAAGGCCGCGCTCTCGCCGGATACGGTCGGGCCTAACATTGAAACGAAGGTCTCGTTCCAGCTCGGCACCCGCGCGAATGGCGACTCGAAGCTGAACGCTCCCGTTGCCCTCCAGGACTTCCGCTTTTACCGGCGGGTCCTCAGCGCCTCGGAAATCGGAGCCATCGCGAATAGCGCCATGATCCGCCAGTTGGTCTCGATCCCGGTCGATCAGCGCACCAAGGAACAGATCGACAATCTCTTCTCATACTATCTCTCACAGATCGATGCGCCCTTCCGCCAGCTCGGTGACAAGCTGGATCTCCTCAGGAACGAACAGGCCGGGATCCGCGCCAACGGTTCTATCACCCTCGTGATGGAGGAAAATGCCGGAGAGCCTTTCGCCCACATCCTCACTCGCGGCGTTTACTCCGCCAAGGCCGAGCGCGTCACTGCCGAGACGCCCGCAGCCCTTCCGCCGATGCCGAAAGACGCCCCCAAGAACCGGCTCGGTCTTGCGAAGTGGCTCGTCGATCCCGCCAATCCATTGCCCGCCCGCGTGACGATGAACCGCACCTGGTACTATCTGTTCGGCACCGGTATCGTGGAAACCACCGAGGACTTCGGCGTGATGGGAGCGCGTCCCAGCCACCCGCACTTACTCGACTGGTTGGCTTCTGAATTCATCGACTCGAAGTGGGACTACCGCCACATGATCGAGCTGATGGTCACCTCTAAAACCTACCGGCAGTCCGCGACCATCAGCTCCGAGAAATTGGAAAGAGATCCGCTCAACCGTCTGCTCTCGCGCGGCCCTCGCAACCGGCTCGATGCGGAACAGCTGCGCGACCTCGCGCTCGCGTCCTCAGACCTTCTATCTAACAAGGTCGGTGGTCCTTCAGTGAAACCCTACCAGCCAGAAGGTCTCTGGGAAGCGGTGGCGATGAAGGAATCCAACACCAGCAATTACAAGCAGGACGCTGGGGAGTCGCTCTACCGCCGCTCGCTCTACACGTTCTGGAAACGGACGGCTGCTCCGGCCTCCATGGAAATCCTGAACGCTCCAACACGCGAAGTGTTCTGCGTCCGCCGCGACCGCACCAACACGCCGCTTCAGGCCCTCGTCGTTCTGAATGACCCGCAATTCGTCGAGGCCTCCCGGCAGCTTGCCGCACATGCTGTTTCCACTTCGGCGGATATCGATCAACGCATCGACTACATCACCAAGCGGCTTCTTGATCGCCTACCGAAGCAGAACGAGCGGACCATCATCAAGTCCTCCTTCAATGATCTCCTTGCCGACTTCAACGCCAAGCCGGATGAAGCTGCCAAGCTATTGAAGGTAGGTGAAACTCCTGCCCCAGCGATTCCTGCTCCGGAACTCGCCGCCTGGACGATGGTGGCCAGCCAGATTCTCAACCTCGACGAAACACTCACCCGCTGATCAGACAGCAACGCGCTTGATACCTACAACGGCTCTCTCACCTGCAGGCAGTTCTTCCGGAAACCAACCCTTTGCATCATGAAAGCACTCCTCCCGGTTGGTCGACCCGGACCTCTGTGAACAATACTCATCTCGCATCGAAGAGGATTTCGACGATCCAATGGGCGGCGTTCCCTCTAACGCCGAGAAGCTCGAACCCTTCGTTGGCAGCCTAGCGACGGACTGATTACGGTGTATCTCTGGGATCTCCTCATCACTCTGATAATTCCGTAGCCGAAACCTGCCACATCCTTGGAGTTGGAATAAACTGGGCGGCGAAGTGGTAGATGCACACCAGCACCACCGCCGCAGGGTCGATCTGAAAGCAACTAGCCGCAACGGGTATCATCTCAAAGAGGCTGCATGTGACGCATACGCGTCACGTGACAAGGATACCCCAATTGCATATTCAAAACACCCCCGATAATCCGTCAAAAGCTGATCCGGAAGCCAGAAGCACGAGCCCGAACCGAAACACCCACGAATACGAACCATGAAGAACATTTGCCTCTGTGTCAGCCTTTTGGCCCTGACAAACCTTGCTGTTCGTGCGGCGGACTTGCCAAGCCCCAACCGGGACCCACTGCCTGGGCTTGATCATGCCGAGCGCTCGCCAATTTCCTCGTTCTTCGTGCCGCCGACACGCATTGTCTGGCAGAGCGAAACGGGGGTGAAAAATGCCAATGCGCTCATTTCTCCAAACGCTGGGCAGGCCGTACTGAAAGAACCGCGCCCGCCATGCGAGCTGACTTCGTCGTCCAATTCACCTGCGGGAGTGTTGCTGGATTTCGGCCGCGAACTGCACGGCGGCATCGAGTTGTTCACGACCCGGATGCCTGAGCAGGAGAAGCTTCGGCATGTGCGTGTGCGCTTTGGTGAATCGGTCTCCGAAGCGATGGCTGAACTCGGTGGCCCACAAAACGCGGGTAATGAACACGCCATCCGCGACCAGGTGATCGCCCTGCCGTGGTTGGGCAAGCAATTCATCGGGTCGACCGGCTTTCGTTTTGTGAGGATTGACAGCGTGGATGCCAGCCTGCCCTTGGAATTGAGCCAGGTGCGCGCCGTGTTGCAAATCCGCGATATTCCCCGGACCGGCTCGTTCAAGTGCAACGATGAGCGCCTCAACCGCATCTGGCAGGTGGGCGCGGACACGGTGCACCTCAACATGCAGGAGTATCTTTGGGACGGCATCAAGCGCGACCGGCTGGTGTGGATTGGTGACATGCATCCTGAGGTCAGCACCATCAGCGCGGTGTTCGGTTTCAACGAAGTGGTGCCGCGTTCGCTGGATTTCACCCGCGAGGTGACGCCGGCGACGGAATGGATGAACGGCATCTCCAGCTATTCGATGTGGTGGGTGCGAATCCATGAAGACCTCTGGATGCACAACGGTGACCGCAGATACCTCGAAGCACAAAAGCCCTATCTCACCGTGCTGCTCAAGCGGCTCGCGGGGCTCATCGGACCGGACGGCCAGGAGCACATCGACGGGATGCGTTTCCTCGATTGGCCCAGCTCTCCGAACGAGCAGGGAGTGACGGCGGGGTTGCAAGGGTTGCTGGTGATGACGCTCGAAAGCGGCGCGCGCCTGATGACGGTTCTGGATGACAAGGACACGGCAAATCTTTGTGCGACCGCCGCCGCCCGTGGACGGAAAGTGGTGCCGAATGTGAACCAGTCCAAATCCGGAGCGGCGCTTCTTTCACTGGCGGGAATGATGCCTGCAAAACAGGTCTCGGATGAGGTGCTCAAAGTCGGTGGACCGAAGAACATTTCAACCTTCTACGGCTATTATGTCCTGCAGGCGCTGGCGAAATCCGGTGACTCGGATACGGCGCTGGAGTTCATCCGAACCTTTTGGGGAACCATGCTGGACTACGGCGCGACGACGTTCTGGGAAGATTTCAATCTGGACTGGACGGCCAACGCGGCGCGCATCGATGAACTGGTGCCGCCGGGGAAAAAGGATTTGCACGGTGACTATGGCGCTTATTGCTACATCGGGTTCAGGCACAGCCTCTGCCACGGTTGGGCGAGCGGGCCGACGGCATGGTTAAGCGAGCATGTGCTCGGGGTGACGCCGCTGGAACCGGGGTGTAAAGTCGTTGGGATTGCTCCTCAACTGGGGAATCTCCAATGGGCCGAGGGCGATTACCCGACACCCAACGGCGTCATCCACGTCCGCCACGATCGCCAGGCCGACGGGACCATTCAATCCAAGATCACCGTCCCGCCGGGTGTCAAAGTGGATAAGGTCAACGCAGGGTCCAGCGTGAATACTGAGGGGGCAGCGGGCCGCCAGGATTGATCTTGTAGAAAAGGTCCTACGAGGCGGTGCCTCAGTGGGGGGGCGCTGCCGGCTGAAAAGATCATCGGCCCGACCCACGACGGCGTGGTGGTGGATGACAAGAGGGGATTGATCTACCTTTCGACCGACTCCGAAATCATGGTGATGATCTATCTGCCCGATGATGTGTTCGGCCGCGCCATCGCCCTGGAGTGGGCTGGATTTCAGGCTCTGGCGATCCGTCAGGAACATGGCGAGGCTGCAATCTTCGGAGCCCAGCGCAACAGGAATCTGCCACCATTCGCTCCATCTCCTTGTTCCGTCGGGTTCTCCGGTGACATGCCCTCAGTCGTCGAGCGCGAATCCCGAGTGACGATCATCGACAAGACGGGCACTCCGATTTTCGCCCTCGGTGACCATACGAATCTGGCTCAATGGCGAATCTCGGAGCACCGCCGCACGACCAGAAGCTCGGGATCTTCACTGCTCAACATGGACTCAGCTTCTGCAAAACGGGTAATTTTTACCTCCAAGACTGAAGCCAAACCGGTCGCGTCACCCGGTTGAGCACGCTCTGAAACCTTCTACTTGCTGAAATCCGGGTGCTTCTCGTCGCCCATGGATTCGAGGTAGGCGAGCAGGTCGAGGATCTCCTCCTGCCTCAACGTATTGAGCAGGCCCGGAGGCATGAGTGATACCTTGGACAACTCCCTCGATTTGATATCCGTCTTGGCAATTGTCTGGGTCGCGCTGGGGTCGAAGGGGTTGGTGATCACCACGACCGTTTCGTCGTTTTCCTGTCCGATCCGACCGGAAGTGGCGGAGCCATCTTTCAGGGTGAATACGGTGGTCAGGTACTGTTCGGAGAGAACCTTGGAAGGTTCCATGATGGACTCCAACATGTCCTGGCGTTTGAAGCGTGTGGCCACATTCGTGAGGTCCGGGCCGGCGGCTCCACCCTGATCACCATAGCGATGACAGAGGATGCACTGCGCGGCTGAGAATGCGGCTTTTCCACGGGCGAAGTCGCGTCCCTTCCCCACTTGATCGAGCAGCGGCAGCAGCTCTGCGGTCGTCCACGCCTTCACGAAGGTGCGGGGCTCGGTGGAAGCTTTGACGGCGGATTGAACTTTGGTGAGGTCTCCCAATGCAGCGATCTCCGCAGGCGTCATGCTTGCTTTGGCTTCCTCCAGGGCATGGTTCACGAATCCATCAAAGCTCGCACCGTTGTTGTAGTTGACTCCGGCGTCCGTGAACCATTTCACCACCTGGAGAGGATGTTGGTTGGAGCGTGCGCCATTCCACCATGACAGATAATCGCGTCGCAAATTCTCGGTCCATCCGGTTTTGATGCTTCTCAACGCAGTGACATAAGTGACCTGTTCTTCCTGCGTGGTCGCAGCGCGCAGCAGAGTGACCGTCCTGGACACCGCTTCCGGGGCATTCAGGGCGAGCAGGATCTGGCACAGTTCCCGGTTCGCATACTCCGTTTTCGCGGGATACAGAGGGTTCACTTCTGAGAGCACCATGTTGGCAGCCTCGCCGAGTGGAACTCCCTGACGCGAGATCGAGACGGTGATCACCCGCAGCTTGTTCAGAACCTGTTCTTCAGTCAGCGAGGAAAACGGAAATGCTGTGAGTGATTTGAAAATGGCGGGTTGTGTGTCGGCCGCTCCCAGCCGGGCCAATGCCAGCAGGGCGGTCAACGCGGCATCCGGTTGTTTTTCCTGCAATGCTTTCGCCTGCCATTCGGCCACTGGATTCCTTTCAACTGCAAGCCGGGCCGCGTAACGGATGAAGCGGTCGGGGCTGGAAAGGTGCGGCCATGCGGCAGCGACCGTTGCGGGGTCAGGCGAGACATTCATGGCCTCGAGCTTATGGCGCAGTTCGCGTGCCTCGCTGCCTTCCTTATCATGGAGCGCACTTGCGGCAAGTGGTGTTGCGGCCTCGGTTCCAGCGTAGGTCACGCGGAACAAATTGGCCTGCGTCCCACGTCCGCCAACCGTGAAATACATCGACCCGTCCGCGCCGATTAACACATCTGTCAGATTGAGCGGCACTTTCCCGCTGCGGGCTTTCAACGACCTTGGAGTGACGAAGTTCTCACTGGAGCCACCGTAGCCGCTGCCATTGGGTGCAAGATGCACGGCGATCAAGCGCCCATAGGTCCAATCGCAGATGTAGAACGCTTTCTGATATCTAACCGGAAACTTCGCGCCGGTTCCGAAGGCCACTCCGGTCGGAGAGCCCACGCCGATATCCACCACCGCTGGCAGACTGTCTGCATAATACTCGGGCCACTTGGCGCTGCCTTCACGATATCCGTGGTCACCACCACGCACTGCATGGAAAGCACGAGTCGGCCGATACCATGGATTGCCCCAATCCCATTCCATATCACTATCGTAGCCGAAAAGCTCGCCATCGGCATTGAACGCGATGTCATAGTTATTGCGCTCCCCTGACGAAAAGAGTTCCGCATTCTTGCCATCGAGATCCATGCGCAGCACATAACCTCCAGGCGGCTTGGCGCCCGCGCCGAACCCATTGCCGTCCTCCATGCGCTTGAGCGCAAGATCATCCCCGTAGTTCCGATGCGGCGAACTGGCCACGAGGTCATTCGGCACCGCGGTGAAATTCCCGCAGACCGCGTAAAGCATGTTGTCGGCTCCCAGGACCAACCCGTGTGCCCCGTGTTCACCGGAACCACCTTGCCACGGACGGAGAAACTCGACGTCGTCATAGCTGTCATTGCCCTTGGTGTCCTTGCAGCGATAGAGGCCGAAGCCGTTGCTGCCGCTGCCATTGAGGTAAAGCACGTTTCCAACAAAGAGCATCCCCATTGTTTCTGTGACCGGAATCTGGAGGATTTCCTCTTTCACGCACTTGCCATCCTGAAGCGTCACCCGGGTGATCGGCTGATTCGCTTGTCCACCCAGCAGCAGGCGTCCCTTCGGATCATTGGCCATGCAGATCCATGAACCGCTCTTCGCACCGTCGGCCTCAAGCACATGCTCGACCTTGAAGCCGGGTAGGGTTTCCAGCACCTCGCCGGGTGCGTCCGTCAGCGAGACGGGTGTGGAACCATCCGCCGGACCATACGTGGCCTTGAGGATGATCAGCTTTTTCCCGGCAGGTGCCGAAATCTGAACTCTTCCGCCTTCGGGTGCCTCGCTCGTGAGCTTTTCATCACCGGCCTGGTATTCCACGGTTAGCTTTTTTGGGATACCATTTGCGGTATCACCGAAGATCTCATTGCTTGCCGGAATGGACAGGCTTTCATCCTTGATGGCGGCGTTGACCTTGGCCGTTACGTCGGTGGAAATCTTGGCTGCAGAAGCAGAATCCGTGGCGATGAGACAGGTGGTGACAAGAGTCAAAAGTGAGCGATTGAATCGTTTTGATAGCATAGGGGAAATGGGTGAGTTGATGAGGAGGGGGATCACGCGAGAATCTGCTTCACCACGTTGCCATGCACGTCGGTGAGGCGGAAATCACGGCCTTGTGCGCGGTAGGTGAGGCGTTCGTGATCAAAGCCGAGGCAGTGCAGCAAGGTGGCCTGGATGTCGTGAACGTGGACCGGGTCCGTGACGATGTTGTAGCCGAGATCGTCGGTGGCCCCATGGATGACGCCGGGTTTGATGCCGCCGCCGGCCATCCACATGCTGTAGGCCTTCGGGTGGTGGTCGCGACCGCGTGCACGCCCGAGGGCGGCGTTGCTCTCGACCATCGGGGTGCGGCCGAATTCACCGCCCCAGGCGACGAGGGTTTCGTCTAGCAGGCCACGGCGCTTGAGGTCGATGACGAGCGCGGCGCTGGCCTGATCGGTTTCCTTGCAGTTCTTGCGGTGATTTCCGACGACGTCGCTGTGGGCGTCCCAGCCTTCATGGAAGATGTTCACGAAACGCACCCCACGTTCGATCATCCTGCGGGCCAACAGGCAGGCGCGGGCGAACGAGGGAACGGCAGGATCACAGCCATAGAGGTCGAGGGTTTCCTTCGTCTCGCTTCGCAGATCCATGAGTTCCGGCGCGGAGGTCTGCATGCGGAAGGCCATTTCATAGTTGGCAAGCCGGGTGGCGATTTCCGGATCACCCGTCGCGTCGAGTCGCTTGTGGTTCAGATTGCTGACGAGGTCGATGGTGTCGCGCTGGAGTGTGGGGTCGATGCCGGCCGGATTGGTGACATTGAGGATCGGATCGCCTTGGTTGCGGAAACGCACGCCGGTGTAGATGCTGGGAAGAAAGCCACTCGACCACAGGCCGCTGCCGCCGCTGATGCCACTTCCGGTGCTGAGAACCACGAAGGCAGGCAGATCACTGGTGACACAACCGAGTCCATAGGTGGCCCATGAGCCGATGCTTGGGCGGCCGGGGACGGCGAAGCCGGTTTGGAAAAAGGTCTGGGCGGGAGCGTGGTTGAACTGATCGGTGTGGCAGGAGCGGATCAGGCAGATGTCATCGACGATTTTTGATAGATAGGGCAGGGCTTCGGAGATCTCCATGCCGGACTGGCCGTAACGGGCGAACTTGAACTGTGGTCCCATGACGGCGGCATCGGCCCGGATGAACGCGAGTCGCTGGCCTTCCGTGACCGAAGCCGGAAGCGGCTTGCCGTCCATCTTGGTGAGGTCAGGCTTGAAATCGAAGAGATCAAGATGGCTCGGAGCACCCGCCATGAAAAGGTGGATGACTGCCTTGGCCTTGCCCGTGAAGTGGCCGGGATGGGGCGCCATGGGATTGACGAAAGCAGGAGCGGTTTGTGCTCCCAGCCGTTCGGCCAGCAATCCGGCGAGCGCCATTTTTCCGACGCCAACTCCGCAGTCACGCAGGAAGTGGCGGCGCGTGATATCGAGACAGCGGTTTTGAAAGGGGTCCATGCGGGTGATCAGCTTTTGGTGACGAACTCATCCATGTTCATCAAGGCGCGGGCCACGGCGGTCCAGGCCGCGCGTGAGATGATGGTTTCCGCAGGACCGTTTCCTGCGAGGGCCTTGGCCGACTCTGGAGCGGCGGTGAAGCGTTGTTGCTGCTTCTGATGGAAATCGAGGACCGCAGCGAGTTCCTCGGGTGAAGGAGCTCGCGAGAAGCAACGCAGGAAAGCCTCGGATGCCAGTTGCTCGGGAGTGCCCGGGGTTTCCACCAGGTGCTTTCCAAGCGCCTGGGCGGCTTCGATGATCGTGACATCGTTGAGAAGCGAAAGCGCCTGGAGCGGCGTGTTCGACTTGTCCCGGCGGACAATGCAGGCCTCGCCGGTCGGAGCGTCGAAGGTGTTGGCAAAGGCAAATGGAGCGGTGCGCTTGGCGAAGGTGTAGAGGCTGCGGCGATAGCGGTCCTCGCCGGTGCTGGTGTTCCATGCAAGGGCTCCGTAGGTCCCCTCGGTGGTGACGCTGGCGGGCTGTGGCGGAAAGACACTGGGGCCCATCATTTTGTTGGAAAGGATGCCGGCCGAGCGCAGTGCCGAATCGCGAACCTCCTCGGCATCGAGTCTCAAACGCGGGCCACGCCAGAGCAGGATGTTTTCCGGATCCTTCTCCTCGCCAGCAGGGGTGGAAGTGCTGGATTGCCTGTAGGTCTGGCTGGTGACGATGAGGCGATGGAGTTTCTTGAACGACCAGCCATCGTCCATGAAACGGATCGCCAGCCAGTCGAGGAGCTGCGGATGGGAAGGCGGGCTGCTTTGGAATCCGAAGTCCTCCTGGGTCTTGACGATGCCGCGACCGAAGAAGGTGGCCCAGGCGCGATTGACCACGACGCGGGCAGTGAGCGGGTTGTCGCGGCTCACGAGCCAGCGTGCGAAGCCGAGTCGGTTCTTCGGAGACCCGGCGGGGGGGGGATTGAGGATGGACAGCACGGCAGGCTCGACGGGCTCGGTGGGTTGGGTCCATTCACCGCGATTGTGAATGAAGGTGCGGCGTGGGTTTTCTGCGGGTCGTTCCTGAAGAACCAGCGACGTGAGGAACGATTGCGGGCGGCGCAGCTCGTCGATCTCCTTGCGTGTGGCGACAAGCTCAGGGGCGTTGAGAAGGAATTCGTTTCTCAACAACCGGGTTTCCGCTTCGGTCCGATCCGGCTTGTGAATCAAGGGCTGCACATCGGAGGAAAGCTGGCTGGCCACCACCTCGCCCGACTGGGTGGTGAAAGAGATCCGGAATTTTCCCAACGAACAGGCGTAGTGCCGTCCGAACATCATCGTGAGATTGAGGCTGGAGGCGGTGAGTGGTTTCTCCAACTGGAAGACGGCCTCGTGGGCGCGACCCTGGCCCTCCGCACAGCTCCAGCCGGTCTCCGGATTTCCATCGATCGCGAAACTGGCTTCGGCCTGCGAGCCGAAATGGTTCTTGGCATAACTCTGGCTGGCCTTGGCGATCTTGACCGGCTGGCCGTCGGCGGTGAGTTGGAACTCGCCTAACAGGAAGTCTCCCTTGGGTCCCTCGTAATAGGCCATGCCTGGGCCACGGGCAGGCAGTCGCGGATCGGGCAGGGCTTCCAAACGAATCGCGGTGACAGCTTCCGGCGGTTTGCCGAGATCGACCTGATAGGTGTCCGCCTTGGTGATGTCGCCGGAGACGAAGACCGTGGAATCCGGTTGGATGGTGAGAAGCGGAAGATTCGAGGTGGCCTTGACCGGAGTGACGACCTGCCAATTGGCGGTGTGTGATTTCTGTTGATCGAGCCAGGTGGAGAACGCCTTCGCCAGCAACTCCTTGCGGAGTGATTCCGGGTCGCCGGTGGACGGGGAAGTCGCACCGAAGCTGATCTTCATTCGTCCGAGAGTGTGCTGCGTGCCGTGTTGCTGTCT
>JAIXVN010000121.1 GCA_027483005.1 Verrucomicrobiaceae bacterium | reverse complement strand
CGGGCAACTCGCTGGCGATTGTGGCGTGACCAGTAAAACGTCGTCCGGCGAGGATGCCGGCGTCCTTCAAGACCAAGGGCGCGGCACAGATCGCGGCGACGCGCTTGCCGCTGGTGTGGAAGATCGAGGCTATGGCGGCGGCCCGTGCATCTCCACGCATGGCGGTGACCCCTGGGCCACCGGGCAGCAGCAGGAGATCGAAGGAATCCGGCAGCGCGTTTTTCAGCAGCACGTCCGCGATCACCCGCAGGTTGCAGCGACCGGTGACGTCAATGCGGTCGAGGCTGGCCACCGCGACTTCGATGCCGGCGCGGCGGAGCAGATCAATGGGAGTCACGGCTTCGATTTCCTCGAAGCCATCGACCAGCAAACAGAGAACACGTGGGCGCATGCCGTGAAACTGGCACGTGCCCGGGCTGCATCAAGAACTCAGAATGTTAAACTGTGATTGACGTCATGGACGCAGGAGTTTTCCCGTATCCTCAGGGGGATTGCCTTTTGCCTCACGGGTCATTTTCGCCCAGAGCTTGGTGGTGTTCTGCACGGTGTCGCCACCGGTCTGCAGGAAGAATCCGTCGGCGATGGGGCCTGCATCGACGTTGATTGAAGGCGTCGAGTCGCCCGTGAACCTGGTGTTGAGCATCGGCTGCCATTTGCCTTCCAGGTCGAGCACCCAGCCGTTGGAGTAACTGGCACGGTGAACGATCTTAGCCGATTCAAAGTCGCGCCGGAAATCCTCGACGAAGGAGTAAAGCCCCTGAAGCGGGATGCCCTTGCTGTGGGTGCGGAAGGTGGCCATGAGACGCCACTTGTTCTGGGTTGGATCGAAGATATGTCCGGTGAATTCGGTGAACTCGCCGACTGGTTTCGCCTGTACGAAGAACTTGGTCGGCTTTCCGATCTCCCAATCGAAAGGCAGCTTCGACTGACCGCCGGTGCCTTCACCGCCGAAGCGGCCATCGATGACGCCTTCGCCCTTCTCCAGCATGCCGACGCGTTTGTCCGCCGGAATCTGGTCGGGGTGGGCCTTGAAATCGAAGGGATCGCCCGGCTCCCACACCGAGAAAATGGCGATCTTTTTCCCGTCTCCGAGGTCCTGGATTCCGAAGTAGCCCATGTCGAATCCGAGGGCGCAGAAGTAGGTGCCAGCAGAGGTTTTCTCAGGCACTACCTCAAGGTAAGCGGCCTTCGCTTTCGGAGTCTGGTATCCAAGGTGGATCGAGCGGCACTGGCGCTTCATCAGCTCTGCCTCCCTTCGGGCCTTCGCCTCGGCCTTGGCTTTGTTGGTGGCTTGATCCGCCGGGGGCGCAGCAGGCTCGGCGTGGACGGAGAAGGCGGACAACAACACGGGTAGAAGAAGGCGGAGTCTCATAAGCGAACAAAGAACGCGCTTCGAACGCGGGGGCGTCCGCTCATCTTTCAGCCCACCGCAGTTTCGCCGGACTGCTGCGGGGATTGTCGCGGCGTTCCTCCGGGCTTGCGATGATGACTCCCTCGTTGATCGAGGTGTAAAGGCCCTCACGCAATCCCGCTTCGAAGGACTTCTTCACCCTTCGATCCTCGCCGGAATGAAAGCTCAGGATCGCGACTCGGCCGCAGGGTTTCAGTGCTTCGGGAATGGAGCGAAGGAAGGTATCGAGCGCCGTGAACTCCTCGTTGACCGCAATTCTAACAGCCTGGAAGACGCGACGCACGGTGAGGTCGATCGTGTCCGGATCGAGTCCCGGCAAGGCACTGCGAATGGCATGGGCGAACTCCACGGTGCTTTTGAAAACGCGACCTGCGAGGGCTTCGGAAAGCCTGCCCGCTCGGGGCTCGTCGGCGTTCTCCATGAGGGCCAGAGAGAACTTTTCCGGCTTGGTGCGCTCGATCCACTCACTGGCCGAGAGCCCGCGTTGGGGATTCATGCGCATGTCGAGCGGGCCGTGGTGCTTGAAGGAAAAGCCGCGCGTGGGATCGTCGAACTGCATCGAGGAACAACCGAGATCGGCGTAGATGAAATCGACTCCATCGAGCTGCCGGGCCGCGAGGACCTTGGTGAGACCGGCGTAGTTCGAGCGCACGGCTTCGAAGGCGCTTTCCCCATATCCGGCCGCGCGGATGCGGGCCTCGGTGCGGGGTTGCTCGATCGGATCGACATCGAAGCCTAACAGCTTTCCATTTGGCTGGATGCTCTCGAGGATGCGCAGCGCATGACCGCCGTGACCCAGGGTGGCATCGACTCCGGTCAGGCCTGGCGAAAGCTTCAGGGCCGTCAGGCTTTCCTCGACCATGATCGGCACGTGCGAGCCCGCCGGGGTCTTGCCGGAGGCCAGGACCTTCGCCACCGTTTCGGGATACTTCTCCGGCGCATGCTCCTTGTATTTGTCCTCGAAGCGACGCGGGTTCTTTCCCGAGTAGCGTTTCCGTCGGGGCGGGCGCGGCGTTTCGCCGGTGGGGGAGTCACTCACAGTTCGTTGTACTTCCGGTTGTTGCCGCGGGCCTTCTCGACCGGATAGCGGGTCTCGTTGTGCTCAAGTTTCCGCTCCATCACCTCGCCGAGCTGGAAGCCAAGGTTGTCCGCCAGCTCGAACAGCAGGATTGCCACGTCGGCGATCTCTGAGGCGATTTCGTCACGTCGGGAGTCGACACGCTGCTCGATCTGGTCCGGCTGCTGCCAGACGAAGTGCTGCATCAGCTCGCCAGCCTCGGCGGAGATGGCCACGGAAAGATCCTTGGCGTTGTGATACTGCCGCCATTCGCGGGCGTCGACGAATGTCTGAATCCGTGCGGTGAGGGTCGAGATCGAATCGGACATGCGGGAGGATTGGTCAGGGAAGGCCAGCACGGAAGAGCAAAAGTGGCTGGCGATTGAGCGGCCCGGATCACTTTCCAGTGGCGCACCGGGCCGGATCTTCTACCCTGCGTCCATGTCAGAGGGTCCCATTTCCCGGCGCGCCGTCTTGAAGCAGACCTTCTGCTTCAGTGCGTCCCTGCTTGCCGGGAGGTCGTTGGTGGCCGCTGAAACGCCGCCTGCTCCGGGAGCCAGTCATTTCCTGATGATCGGAGACTGGGGCTGGAATGGTGACCTGCAGGGCCAAAGCGCCGTGGCGAGGGCGATGGCACGCCATGTCGGCGATGCGGGATGGAAGCCGGAGGCACTGTTCCTGCTTGGGGACAATTTCTACGGGCCATTCAAGGGCGGCACCGACTGTCAACGTTGGAAAACCCAGTTTTCCGAGATGTATCCGAAGTCGGTCTTCCCCGGCCCCTGTCACGCGATCCTGGGAAACCATGATTACGATGACGAGCCGGTCGCCAAACTCGCCGCCGAACTCGGTTATGCCAAGGCGCATCCCGGCACCCGCTGGAACATGCCGGCGAAGTGGTATCGCCTCGAACTCACCCAAGGCGGCAAGCCGCTGGCCTCTGTCCTCATGCTCGACAGCAACTACCACAACAGCGTCGCCTCGCTCACTCCACAGGAAAAGTCGCAGCAGCTCTCGTGGCTGAAGGCGGAGCTGGAGAAACCCCGGACCGCCCCGTGGTTGGTGGTCATGGGGCATCATCTGCTCTACAGCAGGGGCAAGCATGGCGACAATCCGGAGATCGCCGCCGACTGGGACGGGCTGTTTCGAAAGCACAAGGTCCACTTCTATTTCGCCGGCCACGATCACGATCTCCAGCACCTGGAGTTCGACAAACATCCGACCTCCTTCGTGATTTCCGGAGGAGGTGGCGCCCATGTCCGTCAACCGGAAGACGACGGTCGTGGACCCTTTGCCGAAGGCGTCCATGGCTTCACCCATCTTGAGATCACCCCGCAGCGCTTTGTGGTCCGGCACCTTGATGCCAACCGAAAGGTGCTCCATGCCTTCGCCAAGCTTCCCGACGGCAGTTGGTCACCGCTTTCCTGAGAACCTATCCACTCCCCCCATGATACGCTCCCTCATCCTCGCGCTCATCGCGAGCACCTCACTCCTGAACGCCGCCGAAGAAGCCGAATGGATCCAGCTCTTCAACGGCAAGGATTTGACCAATTGGGTTCCCAAGGTCCGCGGCTGCCCGGTTGGCGAGAATTACCGTGACACCTTCCGCGTCGAGAATGGCGTTCTCAAGATTTCCTACGACAAGTATCAGAAGTGGGAAAACCGCTACGGCCATCTTGGCTTCAAGCGCAAGTTCGCGAGCTACCGCCTCCGCTTTGAGTACCGTT
>JAIXVN010000153.1 GCA_027483005.1 Verrucomicrobiaceae bacterium | reverse complement strand
GCAGCCCGACGGCACCACCAAGGATCTCGGTTTCTGGGACATCCAGATGGACTTCGACACCCTCGCCGCCTGCGGTTCGATGGCCGGTTCCGGTGGCGTCATTGTCATCGACGACAGCCGCAAGATTTCATGGGTCCTCAACAACCTCAACTCCTTCTACGCCCACGAATCCTGCGGCCAGTGCACGCCCTGCCGCGAAGGCTCGATGTGGATGAAGAAGATCACCGACCGCCTCGTCACCGGCGATGCCTCGCCGAAGGACATCGAGACCCTCGAAAGCGTGGCCTATCAGATCGATGGCCGCACCATCTGCGCCTTCGGCGAAGCCAGCTCCTGGCCGGTGGAGGCCATCGTCGCGAAGTTCCGTGACGAGCTGTTGGAGGATACCATTCCGGAAGAGGAAGATGCTGCGCACAATCCAGAGGCCGAGGCCCAGCGCCGTTATCTTCAGAATGTCTGAGCCGAGAAGTTGGGCCAGCATTGGGCGGACACGGTCGGAGACCAGCATCCAAACCGTGTATGGCTTGGTCTGGGCGTTGGTCGGCACGGCATGTCAGACGATGAGGGCTTGCCATCTCTTCCCGGTCCCTTTAGCTGGATCTTGAAATGAGCATGCCTTCACCCTACCAGCCTCCAAACGCCGCACCTCTTGCACCACAGAGAGGTCCTAAAGAACTCACTCCAAAAGAGATCCTATTCTCATTCCAGGGGCGCATACCGCGACGCACTTACTGGCTGTGGGCAATCCTGAGCGGCGTCGGCTTCATGGCGGTCATCGGCATCCTGGGAGCCATTCTGGGGCAATCTGAAAAGACCCAAGGCATCTTTGGGATCCTGGCGGTCCTCCTCTACATCCCACTGCTCTGGTCCAGCCTCGCCTTGCAGGTGAAGCGCTGGCATGATCGCAACAAGTCCGGAGCCTGGGTGCTGATCAGCCTCATCCCATTGGTCGGCGGAATCTGGGCCTTTGTCGAAGTCGGCTGCCTCCGCGGCACCTTCGGCCTCAACAATTACGGCGAGGATCCGACCTAATTCGGTTTCTCCGGTCGCCCTTCGGGCATCGCGATCCCATCAGGATCGTGATGCCCTTTTCATTTGCACTCATTTCCCACCATCCTTGCGGGCCTTTGGGACCTGGCAGAATCGGGCCTCGTGCGGCACAATCGCAGAGGAATATCCCGGAATTCCCTTCTTCTGAATCCCAGGCCTCCGGGCAAGAAGCCTTTCACGAAGCCTTGCCTTCAAACTTGGAGATCCGTTCCCCAGACGACTGATTTGACTTACGATCCGAATCCGCTCTGCCGAATAGTGTTTTCTCAGGCGGGTGAAATCGCTGGCTTTGCTGCGGGCGTGGGCCAGCAGAACAAATCCGGCAACAGCCAGGAGTATCCCAAAACCCGAGGAAGCAAAACTCAGACCCGAAAACACCGGGATGAGGATGCCTCCCGCGACGGTCAGGATCGACAAGAGGATCCCTTGAGGATCATCGGGCTCGTAGGCATTTCCATTCTCATCCCGGACCAGCAGGCTTTGACGCTTTCGTTCCCACTCCGCCTCGACGCGACTGAGTTCCGTCTCCAAGCGCAGCAAAGCGATCTCGTCCACGGATGCCGGCTCGGCTGGACCAGGCTTCGTGTCCGACAAACTCGCCTTGGCAACTTTCTGGATCATCTCCAGCGTGCTTCCGCAATACCGGCAGGTGACGAACCGGATCGATGTGCTGAGCCGGATCGAGGCACCACATTGCTCACACGTGACTTTTCTTGCGCGCAACATGGTTCAACGCGAAACAAGCTTCTCCCGCTGGATCTCCGAGATCAACTGCCCTCGCCTCGCCTGATAGCGCGATCGCAGGCTTTCGAACTCGGACGCCTTTCGATTGCCGCTGATCATTCCGAAAATCCCCACCCCAATGACCACGAGACCGAACAACGGAAATGGTCCGAATCCTATCGATCCGGTGAAGATCATCCACGCGACCCCGCCGACGATGGCCATGATTCCCCCGAACGTCGCACTCGTCGCGTTCGGTTCGGACACCGATCCATCCTTCCCTCGCACCATCATCGCCTGACGAGTTGACTCCCACTCGCGATCCAGCCGCTCCAGCTCGTTCTCCAGCTTCAGCACCTTGATGTCCCGAGCCAACGACTCCGTCCGCTGATCCAGTTGCTCCAGCAGCTTCGTGTGCGTGGTCGACGTGTCATGCACCACCTCCAGCCGCGCATGGCAGTAGTTGCACGTCACAAAGCGGATCGCCTCATCGACCTCCAGACTCGCCCCACAACCCTGACAACAGACCTTCGTGATTTGCATCGCCCGATTTCTAGGCACATGCCATAAACCCTGAAAGCTACAATTTCGCAGTCCGTTTCCTGCTCCTTCGATGTTCAACGTTGGACGTTCAAAGTTCAACGTTCGCTTCCCTTTCCCTCCATGAGATCCCTTCGCCATTTCGCCTTCCTCCTTCCCCTCATCGGCCTCACCCACGCCGAGCCCCTCCGCGTTCCCGTCTGGCCAGACAAGGAGGCACCCAACGGCGATGGCACCACCTCACCTGCCACCACCACCCTCACCGTCTATCAACCGGAGCGTCCCAACGGTTGCGCCATGATCATCTGCCCCGGCGGCGGCTATGGGGGACTCGTCACAGGCCCGGAAGGCAAGGGTATCGCTGAATGGCTCAACAAGCACGACATCACCGGCCTGGTCCTCGAATACCGCCTGCCGAAAGGAAGAGCCGCGGTTCCCCTGCTCGATGCCCAGCGTGCCATCCGTCTCGCACGCGCGAATGCCGAGGAATGGAAGATCCATCCAAGGCGCCTTGGCATCATCGGCTTCTCCGCCGGGGGGCACCTGGCCTCCACTGCCATCACCCAGTTCGATGCCGGAAATGCCGACGCAGAGGACCCCATCGAACAACTCAGCTCGCGCCCTGATTTCGGCATCCTCGTTTACCCCGTCATCAGCATGGGCCCACTTGCCCACGGCGGTTCCCGCGACAATCTCCTCGGCCCCAATCCCACCCCAGAGGCGCTCAATCTTTACTCCAGCGAAAAGCAGGTCACGGCCCAAACTCCACCCACCTTCCTTGCCCATGCCCTCGACGACAAACTCGTCAGCCCGGAGAACTCCCGCATCTTCGCTGCCGCCCTGAAGACGAAAGGGGTTCACGCCGAGTATCTCGAACTTCCCAATGGCGGCCACGGTCTCAGCGGCTACAAAGGCCCCTCCTGGGACGCATGGCAGGCGGCTTGTCTCAAGTGGCTGAACAGCGAGGGACTGATGACCGCCAGGGTTCCTAAGGTTGCCCCCGAAAGCATTGCTGAGAGTGGCGAACGCTTTCACAAGCCTTACATCACACCCAGCGGTCGAGCCATCTCTCACGTCACCATCATTTCCACCTCCGATCCACGAGTCCTCGCAGGACTTTCCCCTCTCAACTGGATCCACACCGCCGATGCCATCCACTCCCCCGTCTGCGGAGCCTCCTTCAAGCACGCCTTCGCCGACACCAGATTTGCAGCGATCCAGGTCGACACCGCCCGGCTCAACTACCCATCCCCCACCCGCTTCCCTATCATTGCTTGGACCGTCAATAACGGCCCACTCCAGACCCACCAGCTCTCTGCTAAAGAAAACATCATTACCCTCTCCGACTCAGTCGCCAATCCAGTCATCGACTTCTACCTCAAAGGCCTCTCCCCCTTCGAGGACCGCTT
>JAIXVN010000641.1 GCA_027483005.1 Verrucomicrobiaceae bacterium | reverse complement strand
GTTGGCGTGCCGACTGCCCCGACAAACTGCTCAACGACTACGCTGCAGGAGTTGTTGCGCGAGACGCCGGGTGCGCGGCTTGAGCAGCTGCCATCCATGTCCCCGGAGGAGCTGGATGCCTCAAACATCGGGGTTCCAACCATGATGTCGTGGCTACTCAGTGGACTGAAGAATTGGGAGCAAGGCCGGGGAATCGAGGCGGTGAAGTTCTTCAAGGCCGTCGAAGCGGTGACCCTGAAGGACTCCGATGGCTGGGCGCGGTTTTACCAGACCGTTGCCAAGCGTTACATTGGCGATAGCGAACGTCTGCGGAAGGCAGAGGTGGGCAACCCACCTGATGACAAGGATGCCTGCCGGGAAAAGGTCGCCGAACTCAATCAGGTCCTTTCATCCCTCGAGACACGCGGACGGGCCCGTTTCAATGTCAGGGAATGGCAGCTGATGCTCAACCGGCGAATCCACGAATTGGACCGCGGACCCGACGTGCCCTCGAAGCCGACCCAGCCGACCCAGCCGACCCAGGCTGGACTCGCCGCGGCCCGCGCGGAAATCGATGCATTGTGCAAGGACCTGAAGTTCTCTGAAGCTGCGGCGAAGCTGAAATCGCTCAAGCCATCCCCTTCGGAAAATGCCCTGCGGAGTTCCCTTCTCGCGCTTTCGGAGGCCGCTGCCACCTTCCTGGCGGATCTTGAGGATGGCCTCGGCCATCTGGATGGTCCGATCGACCTGAAACTCCGCGACGGAGCTGCCTCCTTCACCAAGGCGGCGGTGCTTCGTCCAGGGGTTCTCGAAGCCACCACGGCCGACGGGCAGAAACGCCAACTGACGTGGAAGAGCCTTGCCCCGGACTCGATCATCGAGCTTCACCGGATGTTGGTTCGGAATGTCAAATCCGACCTCGAGAAGCTGCGCCGCCATGAGGCCGCCATCGCCTTTGATTGGCTCGCGGGCGACCGTTCACGCGCGGAAGCGGCCGCCGAGCGCTTGTCCACGGATTTCACCGTGTTCAAGAAGCGCTGGGATTCCATTGCCGTGGGCCTGAAATAGTCCGCAGCGCCCGGTGCTTGCACCCTGCGCCCGGGTCCAGTACTTCTCCGCCACCCACATGGCAGCCGAATACACCGAAGCCGACATCCGTTCACTCGACTGGCGCGAGCACATCCGACTCCGCCCGGGCATGTACATTGGCAAGCTGGGCGACGGCACTTCGCCCGACGACGGACTCTACATCCTGCTCAAGGAGGTCATCGACAACTCGATCGACGAATACATCATGGGCAACGGCAAGGAAATCCGCGTCGAGATCGACGAGGAGGGACGGGTCGAGGTCCGCGACTTCGGCCGTGGCATTCCGCTCGGGAAGCTGTTCGACTGCGCCGCCCAGATCAACACCGGGGCGAAGTACGACAGCGAGGCTTTCAAGAAAACCGTCGGCCTCAACGGCGTCGGCATCAAGGCGGTCAACGCGCTTTCCAGCTTCTTCGAGATCCAGGCCTGGCGCGACAACGAGACCAAGGCGCTCGAGTTCTCCAAGGGCCAGCTCGCGGTGGACATGAAGAACCCGCGTCGCGAGGAGGCACCGAACGGCACGCGATTGGCCTTTGAGATCGATCGCACGATCTTCCCGGCGAAGTCGAAGTTCAAGGAGGCGACCGTCGAGAAGATGTGCCGCTACTACTCTTACCTGAACCCGGGCCTCGCGGTCGTGTTCAACGGCAAGAAGTTCAAGTCGAAGGACGGCCTGCTCGACCTGCTGCGCGAGGAGATGGAAAGCGAGGCGCTTTACGAACCGATCCACCTCGTCGGCAAGGACATCGACATCGCCTTCACCCACACACCGGAGTCCAGCGAGGAGTACTACACCTTCGTCAACGGCCAGAACACCACCCAGGGCGGCACTCACCTTCAGGCCTTCCGCGAGGCCTTCGTGAATGCGATCCGCGGCTTCTATAAAAAGCAATACGAGCCCTCCGACATCCGCGCCGGATTGGAGGCCGCCATCTGCGTGCGCATCGAGGAGCCGGTGTTCGAGTCCCAGACCAAGACCAAGCTTGGCTCCACCGGCGTGTCCCCGAACGGCGAGTCGCTGCGCACCTTCATCGGAAATTTCCTCAAGGAGCACCTCGACAACTACCTTCACAAGAACCCGCGAGTCGCCGAGGCGATCCAGAAGCGCATCCAGCTCGCCGAGCGCGAGCGCAAGGATCTCAAGGGTGTCCAGAAGCTCGCCCGCGACCGCGCCCGCCAGGCGAAGGTCCACAACAAGAAGCTCCGCGACTGCCGCGTGCACTTTGATACGAAGCACAAGCGCCGCGAGGAGAGTACGCTCTTTCTAACAGAAGGCGACTCCGCCTCGGGCTCGATCACCAAGAGCCGCGACGTGGAGACGCAGGCTGTGTTCTCGCTGCGCGGCAAGCCGCTCAACACCTTCGGGCTCGCCCGGAAGATCGTGTATGAAAACGAGGAGTTCGCCCTGCTGCAGGCCGCGCTGAACATCGAGGGCGGATTGGAAGAGCTGCGTTACAACAAGGTCGTCATCGCCACCGATGCCGACGTCGACGGCATGCACATCCGCCTGCTGCTGCTGACCTTTTTCCTCCAGTTCTTCCCTGAGCTCATCCGTGAGGGGCACCTCTTCATCCTCCAGACGCCGCTGTTCCGCGTGCGCAACAAGAAGGAGACGATCTACTGCTACGATGAGGAAGCGAAGCAGAAGGCGCTGACGAAATTGGGCAAGTCCTCCGAGATCACCCGCTTCAAGGGCCTCGGTGAAATTTCTCCCGACGAGTTCAAGTTCATGATCGGAGCCGACATGCGACTCGACCCCGTGGCCTACGAGGAAGGCAAGGGCGTCAAGGACCTGCTGGCCTTCTACATGGGCAAGAACACGCCCGACCGTCAGGACTACATCATCGAGAACCTTCGCGAAGACGTCGATCGCCAGGTCGCCTGACCGTGGTGGCGGATTCCATCCGCCAAGCCTTTAGAGAAGAGATCTAACCACAGAGAGCCCAAAGAACACAAAGCGAAGACCTCAAGTTCCTCTTTCTTTTTGCTCTCTGTGTTCTTTGTGGTTCATCGTCATCCCCTCACCGCCATATCCGGCCTGCCCGTTGCGGCGGATTCCATCCGCCAAACCTTTAGGTAAGAGATCTAACCACAGGGAACCCAAAGAACACAAAGGGAAGACCTCAAGTTCCTCTT
>JAIXVN010000597.1 GCA_027483005.1 Verrucomicrobiaceae bacterium | reverse complement strand
TCGGCGGCGATGGCCTCGAAGTCGGCGAGTTCCTTGGCGAGCTGGGCGGCGTCGGCCGGGGTGAGGTCGTGCTCGGCCAGGGCAGCAGCATCGCTGGCGAGGGCCTGGGTGAGCTTCTGGTGGAGGAGGCGGGCCTTGGCGATGAGTTCGGTGTCCCGCAGGCGCTGCCAGGCGCTGAGCGAGAGGTCGATCTGGGCGGCTTCGCCTTCGCTGCCGTTTTCCTCATGCCACTCGGCGAGGGTCTGGCCGATCTCGTGGGCGAGGGTTTCCAGCTCCTGCTCCTCTCGTGCCTTCGCCTCGGCATAGCCGGTGGTGGCGGTCTGCTGGGTGGCGATGAGGTCGGTGAGGGAATTCACCAGCAGTCGCAGCTCGGCGGCGCGTGTGGTGAAGGCGGTGGGTTTCTGATTCTTCCAAGCCCCTTGATAATCAGGGGAATCGAGGAGCTTGAGGACGGTGAGATGCATGTTCTGACGATTGGCGAATTCGTTTTGCATGATGTCTGGGTGGGTTGGTTTCGTTGGTTTCTCTGGGGAGAGGGTTGGGAGGGCCGAAGTGGTCGTTGCGGAGGCCGAAGTGGTCGTTGCGGAGGCCGAAGTGGCGGTTGCGGGGACCGAAGTGGCGGTTGCGGGGACCGAAGTGGCAGTTGCGGGGACCGAAGTGGCGGTTGCGGGGACCGAAGTGGCGGTTGCAGAGGCCTAAATGGCCGTTGCGAAGGTCTAAATGCCGATTGCGAGGGCTTAAATGGCCGTTGCGGAGGCCGAAGTAGCCGTTGCGAAGGCTGAAGCGGATGCCCTGAAGGGATGATCGGCTGATGTTGACTGGGAAAGTTGTGGAATGGAGGGGTGTCCGTCGGCGAACGGGGGTTTCCCTCCCATTTGTCCTCTGGCACTGATCAGCGTCAGATGCAGTCAAGAGGGAGAGCCGCTCTCCCGTCCAGATTGACGGGACCTGGGGCTGACACCGACGGGCCTGAGAATGATCAGTGTTTTGCATTGAGCGCCTCCCTTGTAATCAAGAGGGGTAGGACAATGGTGGGGTGAGTTGAAGAAAATAAGGATCGATGTGTGAATCAGTCTGCCGTCCCAGGAGGATGATGGCACCGTCGGATAGGCAAGCAGCAGGCTCATCACTTGGCGCATGGAGGGCTCCGGAGGGGGCGAACGTTCAACGTCGAACATTGAGGGGGAGAGTCAGTGGATGGTGCAGGCAGGGGCAGGCGGGCGGGATGGCAGCAGGGAGCAGGATGAATTTGAAATTTCCCAATCGGGAAACCGGGGTTAGCATCCGGCCATGAAAGTGATTGAAGGCGAAACGAGTTCCTCACGGAAGCAGCTCTACGGAGGCGTGGCCGCGTTGGCTTTGGCGGCGGTGTTCGTGATTTGGAACGCGGTCTCGAAGGATAAGCCTGCCGTTTCAGGGACGCCCGCCACTGAAACGTCGGCTGGCACTTCGACGAACAAGAACACGGGAACGGTGCCTGCCAAGGGGACCGAAGCGGGGGGGACCGCGAAGCAGGTCGAGGATCTGGCCTCGACGATGAAGGTCTCCGGTCGCGCCAAGCCACCTGCGGACCTGCCGTCGGTGGAGGAGCTGATTTCCCGGATGCCGGATGGAAGTCCGGTGCCGCCTTACGAGCCGCCGGTGGAGGAGCCGGTCGTTCAAACGGAGGAGGTCAAGGTGCTGGCCGAGGTGGAGCGTCGTGCGTCGTCCGATCCTGAAGCCGCAGCGGCCTGGGTAGAGGCGATGCCGAAGGGTGAGTTAAGGGAAGAGTCGATCGCGTTCGTGGTCGCTCAGTGGTCGAAGAAGGACGCGGCGAAGGCCAGGGCGTGGAAGGATCGGCTGGAGGCGGAGGCCCGCAGCTTCTGAAGTCACTTTGAAAGAGGCGGCAGCTGGGAAAGGGTTTTCTGGATCATCGGATTGAGCGCGTAGTGCTGGCCGGTGCCGTTGGCGCGCCATTTCGAGCGGATGGTTTCGAGATCGTCGGTGGCGAGGTTGGGGGCGGCGGGTTTCTTGATCGGATTGTAGAGTCCCCAGCTGTCGGATCCGGTGCCGTGGATGGCCTTGTAGGTCCAGAAGGTCCAACTGAAGCCGGACTCGGTGAGCTTTCCGAGGGCATGACTCCAGGCCTGTTCCTGGGCCATGGGATTGAACTCGCCCATGTAAACCGGGATGCCAAAAGATTTGTGGTTGTTCCACTCGGAGACATGGAAATCGATGCCACGCCTTTGTTTTTCGAGATTGTTCCAGTCCCACTCATAGTGGTGGAGTTGATAGAGCATGTTCTTCCATCCGAAGAGATCGGGATGGGGAAGGGCGTCCCAGCCCCAGCCGATGTTTTTCTCGCCGACGCGGGTGTTGATGCAGCCTTCGACGGAAATGACATGATCGGGGTCGATCTCGCGGATGGCGCGGTAGAGGCGGTCGTAGGTGGACCAGAGGGTGCCGAGCGAGGGGGCGTCGGAAGGTTCGTTGAGCAGATCGTAGGCGGCGACGGCGGGATTTCCGCGATAGCGGGTGGCGATGCGCTGCCAGATGGCGGTGGTGCGGGCGAGGTGGGCCTCGTTGTTCCAGAGCTCGGCTTTCGGGCGGATGCGGCCGGTGCTTTCGCCCTTGGTCTGGCCGCCGGGTGCGCCGTGGAGGTCGAGGATGGTGTAGATGCCGCGTTTCCAGGCGGCGGCGACGAACCAATCGATGCGCTTGAAGCCATCCGGCAGCCACTGGCCGTCTTCGGTCTGGAGGTTGCGATACCAGATCGGAAGGCGGACGGCGTTGAGCCCGAGGGCGGTGATGCGATCGAGGTCGGATTCGTCGAACCAGCTTTCCTGCCAGTCCTGGAAGAGGCCCTCGGCGGCGGCCTTGCCGAAGCGCTTCTCAAGGAGGTCGCGGGCGCTGCCTTCATCCTTCAGGCCCGAGGAATCCATCGGGCACATCCAGGGTTCCATGATCAGCCAGCAGCCGAGATTGACGCCACGGAGCTGGAGGGTTTTTCCGGAGGGGACCTGGAGGGTGTTTCCCTTCGCAGAGAGAAAGCGATCGGGGAGGGCCGCGGCAAACGAGGCGGTGGCGAGAAGGAGGAGAACGATTGCGCGCACGGGGTAAGTTTTTCCTTCGAAACGCAGAATGTCGAGCCAGACGGGCTTGCGGGCTGGACAGCCTGAACGCGTTGGAATCAGATTCCGGCGTCATGAAAACCCGAATCCTGCTCCTCGCCGGCCTGCTGGCGACCTCGCTCCTTGGTGCCGATCCGATGTCGCCGATCAAGCCCTCCGACTACAAGGAGCCGGTGAAGGTGGCCTGCATCGGCGACAGCATCACCCAGGGATCGGGCGCGGGCCCGGGGAAATCCTATCCGGCGCAGCTTCAGGGGCTTTTCGGCGACAAGTGGAAAGTCGGCAACTTCGGAGTCAGCGGTCGCACGCTGTTGAAGAAGGGGGATCATCCGTATTGGATCGAGAAGGCCTACAAGGACGCGCTGGCCTTTTCCCCGGACGTGGTGATCATCATGCTGGGCACGAACGACACCAAGCCGAAGAACTGGGCGTTCGAGTCGGAGTTCGTGGCGGACTACACCGAGCTGGTGAAGTCGTTCCAGGCGCTTGAGAGCAAGCCGCGCATCTATGTCTGCCGTCCTTGTCCAGTGCCGGAGCCTGGCAACTACGGCATCAACGAGAAGAACCTCCAGGAGTGGATCAAGCGTGTCGATCAGATCGCGAAGGACATGAACCTCGGCGTCATCGACATGCACAAGGCTCTGGAGGACAAGCCACAGTTGCTGCCTGACCGGGTCCATCCGAACGCGGCCGGTGCCGGAGAAATGGCCGCCGCTGCCTACAAGGTCATCACCGGCAAGAAGGCACCCAAGCCGGACGATGACAAGTGAGCAGGGGCGACCGGCCGGCCGCCGGGATCAGTCCAGCGGCTTGATGCGGATGTTCTTGTAGAGCACCGTGCTGTTCTTGTCGTGGGCCTGGAGGGCGATCGCGCCGCCTTCCTTGGTGAGGCGGCTTTCGCCCTCCTTCGGGGTGAAATTGGAGATCTCCTTGCCGTCGATGGTGACGACCACCTTGCCGCCTTCCACGCGGATCAGGTAGTGCATCCACTCGTTGTCCTTGAGCGGCACCTTGTTGTCCTGAAAGTTGTAAACTCCGCCGGATTTCTTCCAGTCGGACTGGGTGTTGTTGACCTGGATCTCATAGCCCTTGGCCGGCCAGCCCTTTTCCTGGAACTCGGTGTTGATGAAGACTCCACCGTTGGAATGCTCGCGGGTCATCACGTCGAGACGCAGTTCGTAGCTTGCGAATTTGGCGTTGTGAAACTTGCCGACGTAGAAGGCGTGCGAGCAGTCGCCCTTGGTCACGATCGCACCGTCCTCGATCTTGAAGGCCTCCGGATTTCCCGAGGTCTTCCAATCGGTGAGGGTCTTTCCGTCGAACAGCGGCGTGAATCCGGTTTCAGTCTCTTCAGCTGCGGTCAAGGGCATCGCGAGGCAGGCAATGGCAAGGGAGACGGATCGGCAATGGCGGGTCATTGGGTTCATGGTAATGGGTTCAGGTTGGCGGCAGGCTGACTGGCCGACTGTTCCGCGATACTAGAGACCGCGTTCAAACTTTCACTCCGGATCATCAAATCGAGACGAGATTGGCAGAATCGTGGAGATGGGGGTGACTATCCTTAAATGTCACACCCGCCGGACAAAATGGCGCGCTTTGCACGACAGAATGGCTCGCTGCATGATTTGAAATCTTGGAGGGAAAAATCAAGTCATTGGAAACAAGCGGCTTGTGAAACAGGCGGGTGAGGGCACAGCATTTGCTGTTTACAAAACAGCTACCAAATTCTCATTGAGTTGATGGGTGAAATACGGCTTTATACGTAACTAGAAGGTGGCGATAAAGAAACCCCAAACAAAATTAGAATAATTCTAATCCCACGGGCGTTCTACCCTTAACCCCAGTCATCACGACCATGGCCTACGAATCCGACAGCAGCCTCAAGCTCTACTTGAGGGAGATTTCCAAGACGCCACTGTTGACCCCTGAAGAGGAGGTCTCCCTGGCCAACCGCATCAAGAAGGGAGACAAGGCGGCGCGGTCTCAAATGATCAGCGCCAACCTCCGCCTCGTGGTGAAAATCGCCCAGGACTATTCGAACTACGGGCTCCCGATTTCCGACCTGATCTCCGAGGGCAACATCGGCCTGATGAAGGCGGTGGAACGTTTCGATCCGGAAAAGGGTGGCAAGCTTTCGACTTATGCCGCGGGGTGGATCAAGCAGTCCATCAAGCGCGCGCTGGCCAACCAGTCGAAGACGATCCGCCTGCCCGTGCACATGGTCGACAAGATCGCCAAGATGCGCCGCATTTCCACGATCCTGGGAGAAGCGCTCGGTCGCGAGCCCACCGAGGAGGAACTGGCCGATGAAATCGGTCTGCCACGCCGCAAGCTGGCGATGCTTCGTCAGGCCTCGCAGCGTCCGACCTCTCTCGACGCGCCGATCAACGAAGGTGAGGCCACCGAGTATGGCGAAATCATCGGCGACGAACGTGCCTCGAGTCCGTTCGAGATGCTCTCCGACAAGAATCTGCAGGGCCAGCTCGACGGCTTGCTCTCGGTGCTCGACCAGCGCGAGCGGCAGATCATTGACGAGCGCTTCGGTCTGACCGGCAAGAAGCCCCTCACGCTGGAGGAAGTCGGACGCGAGTTCGGCGTCACCCGTGAGCGCATCCGCCAGCTTCAGAATTCGGCTCTGACGAAGATGCGTCGCGCCCTTCGCAAGAAGGAAAAGCCGATGCCGAAGCCGATTGGCGTGCTGGCAGCGGAAGCCTGATGGTTTTTCGGGAAGTGTTTTGGGCGGGCGGTCGGAGATCTTCTGATCGCCCGCTTTTTTGTCGGGTCACGGAAGCATCCGCTCCAGTTCGTCGATCGAATCGACCACCACGTCGGGCCTTTCCCCGAGGAGGGCACCTGTGTCGTGGTAGCCCCAGGTGACGGCGACAGTGTACATCCCGGCGCGGGCTCCGGTTTCAACGTCGATGGTGGAATCCCCGATCATCACGCAGGCGGCGGGTGCGAGACCGAGGGCCGCGGCGATTTCAAGGGCTCCGGCCGGATCGGGCTTTCGTGGGACAGCGGCGCGCTGGCCGAGGACAGACGCGAAGGCGATGTCGGGAAAAAGATGGCGGACGATTTCGACGGTGAAGTCGTGCGGCTTGTTGGAGAGCACCGCCAGGCGATGCCCGGCCTGAGACTGGCGCTTCAGCATCTCGGGCACGCCGGGGTAAATGTCGGTCGCGGACGACCAGTTCGCCGCGTAGTGGAACTTGAAGGCAGCCTCAAGAGATGCGATCTCCTCCACCGTCGCTCCGGGGCCGAGGGACTTGGTGACCAGCTCGCGGGCTCCGTTTCCGATGAAACGTCGAACCGCCTCCACCGTGTGTGTGGGCTTTCCCAGGTCGGCGAGCGCGAGGTTCAATGAGGTCGCGATTCCGCGCAGCGAATCCACGAGGGTTCCATCGAGATCGAAAATCAGTCCGTTTGACACGGACGAGATGTTGCCGGGCCGGATGGAATCTGAAAAGCCCTTAGAACTCGATCAGGCTGACCAGTTCCGTGTCGCTGAACTTGTCGAGATGATCGGCAGCGGCCACGAGCACTTCCGAGTCCGCCGCTTCCTGGACGCCCTCGAAGGAAACCTCCGCCGGGGCGACCTCGACGATCCCCGTGTTGACCGCGGGAGAGACGAAGAAAACAGCATGGACCGTGAGGGCGATGGCCGCCGTGGCGGCGGTCAATCCCCCGAGCGAAAGCGGCAGGGCCAAGCGCTTCCACCAGGGAGCTGGAGCCTCTTCCAGGCGGATCGCCCGCATCACGTTGTCGGCGAAACGCGGACTCGCGACGGCCGGGCGAGCTTCATGGAGAAGCTTCCAGACGGCATCGGATTCGAACGAATCCTGATCGGGAAGTGAGGGGCGGTTCATGGCGGGAGGGGCTGGCTTCATGGGACAAACCCCGCCAGTCGGGGCAAGTTGCGCGATTTTTCAATGAAAGGCAATCCTGCGATCAGACGCCGCGCTTGTCGCCCCACAGCCGGACGTGCAGACGGTCGGAGAATCGGTAGCCATGTTCCCGGCAAAGCTCAGCCAGCCAGGCGGAGGTGGCATTCAGTTCCCCGACCGTGCGTCCCTCCGGCATCAGCAGCATTCGGTCCTTCGGGATCGCGACGAGAGAGGCGATCGACTCGATTTCCTCCAGATCCCCGGGCGCGGTGAGCACGAACTTGAACCAGGCCTTGCCCGTGGAAACCATCGCCTTCAGGGCCTCAGGCTTCAGGCGAAGGCCGGCGTCCATGCCCGAGTTCGCGAGCTTCGGGGAAACGTTGAACTGGTCCACCGCCGCCGCGAATTCCGCGTCGGGTGCCAGCGTGCCGTTGGTTTCCACCTCGAAGACGTAGGCGGGATCGATGCTCCGCAGCGCGCGGATCAGGCCCATCCAGCCCTCCTGTTGGATCAGGGGCTCCCCGCCGGTCAGGACCACCCGCCGACACGGATAGCCAGAGACCCTTTCCGCGATCGCAGCGGGCGAGATCTCGTAAGTGACGTCCTGCTTGCGGTGCTTTGCATAGCCGGGAATGGCATCTTTCTCGTGGCTCCAAGGCGTGCCTTCGAAATTCCAGGTATGGTCGGTGTCGCACCAGTGGCAATGCAGGTTGCAACGCGACGATCGCACGAACACCGCCGGCAGGCCGGCGCTCACGCCTTCACCCTGCAGGGTGTGGAAAATTTCCGGGCCGTCTCCCAGTCGCGCCAGCTTCATGGCGTCCAGCCTAGAAGCCCCGCCACCGAAAGTCGAAGGCCGCTTTCCAACTTTTGACCTTTCCCCGAATCCACGCCATAGACGGGCATGAGCATCACCACGAAGCGCGGCGACGACGGCGAAACGGACCTACTTTTCGGCCGACGGATCTCGAAGACCTCGCTGCGGGTCGAGGCACTTGGCAGCGTCGATGAACTGAACTCCGCTCTCGGGCTGGCCCGCGCCTCAGGACTTCCGGAGGCCATGATCGCGCTGATCGATACGATCCAGGAGCGTCTCGTCGCCCTCATGGGCCAGCTCGCCTGCCTGCCCGAGGACGAGGCCCG
>JAIXVN010000215.1 GCA_027483005.1 Verrucomicrobiaceae bacterium | reverse complement strand
CTCCGCTGGATTTGTGGTGTATGCCTGCCGCGTGTCCCGATTGGCCGATGGTCCGCACGCCTGGCTGCGGCGGGCTGTGACGCAGCCTGACTTCGCGAAACGCCTGGCCCCATTGGCCAATGGCGGAGGTGAGGTCGTGCTCGAACACGCGGGCGAAGCCTCCCATGCGTGGTTGTGCGCGGTGGCGGTCCAAGCGGCGAAGGATCATGGCAAGCAGCGCGTCTGGCTGGTGTCCGACCTTCCACGCCAGCGCGAACGCCTTTCAAGCGAACTGGAGTTATGGGGCGTTTCCTCCCTGGTCTTGCCCGAGGCACCCGCCGAAATGACCGATGGCTCGATTGCCGATCCGGAATCCGCAGCGGAGTGGTTCACGGTGCTCGAGGCCATCGCCCGACAGGATTCGTTCGTCGTGATTTGCGGCAGCGAGTCATTCGATTCCGCCGCTCCCTCTCCCGGGGCGATGAAGGATTCACGGACGATCTTGAAGCCCGGCCAGGCCCTCGATCCCCAGAACCTGGCGAAATCCCTTGCAGACCATGGTTACGAGCGCGTTCCGACGGTGGCGGGTCGTGGACAGTTCGCCGTGCGCGGCGGCATCATCGATCTCTTCGCCTGGCAGGCCGCGAAGCCCCTGCGGCTGGAATTTTTCGATACCGAACTGGAGTCGCTGAGGGAGTTCGACCTGAACACGCAGGCCACGACCGCGAAGCTCCAACAAGCGGAACTATTGCTCTCCGAACCCGCCTCCGTGGCCACCGTGGCGGACTACCGGAAGAAGAAGGACATTCTGGTGGGAGTCGGGGTCATTGATGCGAAACATCCTGACATCCGCATCCTCGAAGGAACCGCCGACCTCGACGGCGAGGAGGATTTCTCAACGGCCTGCTACAACAGTCCGATGGGCCTGTTTGATGCCGGCGACTTCGTGCTGGAGCAGTCGCGGCGCGAGGGTTTTTTCAAACAGCTCAACGAGTGGCAGCGGGAAAAGTGGGACGTCGCGATCGTGTTTTCCAATCAGGGCGAGGAGGAGCGTTTCACCGATCTTGCCGGAAAGGATCTGAAGCGTGACCTCGGTCTGGTCCCGATGCGGGGCGAGCTGCTCGCCGGCTTCACGGTGCCGAACCTGAAGCTTGCCGTGCTTTCCTCGTCCGAGCTTTTCGGCCGTTACCGGACGCCGGGGATGGCACGGCGTTCGTCCTTGGAGCGGGCAAGGGCCACCATTGCTCGTGCCACCCTTGATGAAATGTCCGAGGGCGATCTCGTCGTGCATTACGAGTATGGCATCGGACGTTTCCGAGGCATCCACCCGGGCGACGATGGCGAGGAGCTTTCCATCGAATACGACGGCGGTTCGATCCTCAGTGTGCCGCTCGAACAGGCCCACCTCGTCGGGAAATACGTGGGGCTCGGAGGCAAGACGCCCGACCTCAACAAACTCGGTGGCAACGCCTGGAAGAACGCCCGCAAATCGGCGGAGAAATCGATCCTCGACTACGCGGCCCAGCTTCTCCGCGTTCAGGCGGAGCGCGAAGGCCAAACCGGCTATGCCCATCCGGCGGATTCAAGATGGATGTTCGAGTTCGAGAATTCCTTCCACTACAGCGAGACCGTCGATCAGCGGCGCGCCATCGAGGAGTCGAAACTCGACATGGAATCCTCCAAGCCGATGGACCGACTGATCTGTGGAGATGTGGGATTCGGAAAGACCGAAGTCGCGATCCGCGCAGCCTTCAAGGCGGTGACAGGCGGCAAGCAGGTCGCGATTCTCGTTCCCACCACCGTGCTCGCCGAGCAACACTGGCGGACCTTTCGCGAACGCATGTCGGACTACCCGGTGCGGGTCGAGCTGATGAACCGTTTCCGCACGCCGTCGGAGATCCGGGAGACCTTGAAAGGCCTGGAAGATGGCTCGGTGGACATCGTCATCGGCACCCATCGCCTCACGTCCGGCGATGTGCGCTTCAAGGACCTCGGGCTCGTGGTCGTCGATGAGGAGCAGCGCTTCGGCGTGAAGCACAAGGAGAAGTTCAAGGAGCTGTTCCGGCAGGTCGATGTGATGACACTCTCCGCCACGCCGATCCCGCGGACGCTTTACATGGCGCTGATGGGGGCGCGCGACATGTCCACCATCGAGACTCCTCCGCCCAACCGAGTGCCGGTTTCCACCAGCGTCTGCGCCTACGACGAGCGGATCATCCGCGATGCCATCAAGCGCGAGATGAAACGCGGCGGACAGGTCTTCTTCCTGCACAACCGCGTGAAGACCATCGAAATGATGGCGGGAAAACTGCGGGAACTGGTGCCCGAAGCCCGGGTCATCGTCGGCCATGGCCAGATGGACAAGGACGACCTCGAACAGGTCATGCACACCTTCGTTCACGGCGAGGCAGACGTGCTGCTGGCCACCACCATCATCGAGACCGGCATCGACATCCCGAATGCCAATACGATCCTCATCGATCGGGCCGACCGCTTCGGTCTCGCCGATCTCTATCAACTCCGTGGCCGGGTCGGTCGGGCCGGGGAAAAGGCCTACGCCATCCTGCTGCTGCCGCGCGACATGATGACCGCCGGTGATGCCCGCAAGCGAATCCACGCCATCAAGCAATACACCGCGCTCGGCTCCGGGTTCAAGATCGCCATGCGCGACCTCGAAATCCGCGGTGCGGGAAATCTGTTAGGCACCAAGCAATCCGGCCACATCGCGCAGATCGGCTTCGACCTCTACTGCCAGCTCCTTAGACAATCGGTGGATCGTCTCAAGGGTCGCAAGCAGGTGGTGCGTGGTGATTCCGCCTTCAAGGCTGACTTCGTTTCCTTCAGCGAGGCCGCGCATGGTCGGGAGGATTCGAAGACCTCCCTCCCCGCCTATCTCCCTGCGAGTTGGCTGGACGATACCAAGTTGCGCATTTCCGCCTTCCGTGAGATCTCCGAGGCCGTGACGGAGAAGCAGGTGAGCACCTTGGAGGAGTTGTGGCGGGACCGCTTCGGCCGCCTGCCCGAGCCTGCGGAAAACCTCGTCCGTATCGCCCGCATCAAGGCCATCGCCGCCGCCAAGGGCATCGCCACAGTCGAAATCCAGGCCCAGCGCCTCATGCTCCATCGCAATGGTGACTACATCCTGCTGGAAGGAAAACGCTTCCCCAGACTCACCAAGGACAAGCCGCTGGCGAAGCTGAAGGAAGTGGAGGAGATGCTGCGGCTGCTGTGAGCCGGCTCCCGCGATCCGCCGTGGATGTCTTGGCGCGCGTCGCTCAATCGGCCGGCCTGGTCACGGCCAAGGCGCTGCTGCCGCGCTCGTTGACCTGATCGGTCTGGGTGTGGAGCTTGAAGGTGGCGTTCTCATCGGTGATTGGGGCCAAGGCCGGACCAGCCAGCAGCTTCACAGACACGGCAAAGGTGACCGGAAGTCTGTTGCTTCAGGTCAACACCCCGCATGCGATCGTGTTCTCGACCGGCAGCACCGAAGCCAACCATCGACCTTATGGAGACGACTCGGCCTACCGTGGCGGGTCAGGATTGTCGCTTCAGAATTCCGGCCCTTGCCAGATCCGGGGAGGCAGCCTGCTTTCCCGAGTGTCCGCCACGCCTGTTCCGAAAGCCGGAACCTTGGCGATGTGCGTTCTTTCAGGTGGGTCCTTCTTCGCGAGACGACGAACGGGTCCGACGGCATGGGCAGCATCCCAGGAGAGACTTGGCCTGCCTTCGTCTCCGGGGCGAAACCACCTGGTCGGGATGCTTGATCCGCTGGCATGAGG